>JALVKK010000348.1:10800-18547 GCA_027033875.1 Flavobacteriales bacterium | reverse complement strand
AATGATTGCAAGCCTCAATAAGCGTATTGATCGTTTCATCGAATGTAAAAGCTTCAAATTTATATGTCGGAATGTTTAGCATGTTTTTGTTTGTTTATTTGGTGATATGGTGATATGGTGATATGGTGATATGGTGATATGGTTATTTGGTTATTTGGTTATTTGGTTATCTGGTTATTTGATAGCTTGTGCCGACGTAGGTCGGTATCGGCGCTTCGGTACACCCCCGACGAGAGTCGGGGCACTCAGCGACCTTAGTTTCTGCATTACAGGTTGTCCGGTTCTGTCATTTCGAACGAAAGACGAAGGAGTGAGGAGAAATCTACCTTCTTTAATGTTGAGATTCCTTCCCGCTCCCTTCGGGTACGGGACAGGCTGTCGCTTTAACTCCTGCGTCGTAAAAGCTCTGTCGGAATGACAACCGCTATCATTACGACCCTACGAAAGTAGGGAGAAAAATCTTATTTGCTATTTTCAACTATCCAACTTATTACTTATAACTCGTTACGCACTTTATAACTTTATGAACATTACAAACTTTTAAACTAGGCAACGCAACACGTTGCGTTGCCAGTGCAAAAATAAACAAATAATAAGAGAAATATCAGTTTTAGAATGTTACTTTTTCATAAATTTGCTTGTTCTTTCAAAAAAATATAGAAAATTTCTAAATATTATGCATAAACAAGTCAAAATATCAAAAGGTTTGAACATCAATTTGAAGGGTAAACCGGCTCATAAAATTGTCGATGCGCCTCGTTCGGACAAGTATGTCATCAAACCGACTGAATTTTATGGCATCAATCCGCGTTTGACAGTCAAACCCGGCGATCATGTCGATGCCGGTAATACATTATTTTATCATAAATATAACGACAGAATCAAATTTACATCACCGGTAAGCGGAACGGTTGAAGATATTATACGCGGTGAGAAACGTAAGATTTTAAAAATCATCATTCAAGCAGATACAACAGATACTTTTAAATCTTTTAAAACCGATAAACCCGAAAAATTAACCAAAGAACAAATCTTAAATTTGCTTTTAGATTCAGGTTTATTTGCCACCATCAAACAACGTCCTTATGATGTCATTGCCAATCCTGATGACCAACCGAAAGCCATATTTATCTCACTTTATGATTCGGCACCGTTGGGAGTTGATTATACGTTTATTTTAAAACATAAAATCAAAGCTTTTGAGAACGGACTAAAAACCGTTAAAAAATTAACGGATGGTAAAGTCTATTTAATAGTCAATGGCGAAACGGTTACGGATTTTCATAAAATTTCCGATGTTGAAATTGTCAAAGCATTCGGTCCGCATCCGGTTGGTAATGTGAGTGTCAGTATTGAACAATTTGAACCAATCGGTAAAGGCGACCGCATTTGGACTATCAATCCGGCTGACGTAGCATTAATTGGTGATTTCTTTGAAACCGGTCATTACAATCCTGTTCGAACCATTGCCCTTGCAGGTTCAAAAGTCAAAGAACCAATGTATTATAATATCAAAACCGGCGCGGATTTATCCGATTTTTTAAAAGACAAATTGACAGATGATAATGTACGTATCATCAGTGGCAATGTACTAACCGGTTCGGATATTACCAAAGACAAAACGCTTAATTTTTACGATAACGAAATTTCAGTTATTCCGCTAGGTAATAAAAACAGATTTTTAGGTTGGATGCCATTCTTTGCCGAAAACAGAAAAAGTTTTTACAACTTTGGTTTAACATCAAAAGAACTTGATTTAGATGCTAATTTGTTTGGAGAAGAACGGGCTTTTGTGATGAACGAAGAGTTTGAAGCAGTGATGCCGTTGGATATTTATCCGGTACATCTGCTCAAAGCCGCTTTGTCGGGCGATGTCGAAAAAATGGAACAATTGGGTATTTTGGAAGTAGCACCCGAAGATTTTGCTTTGTTGGATTATATCAGCTCATCAAAAATTGATACACAAGAGATTATCAGAAAAGGACTTGATATAATGCAAGTTGAAATGGGATAAAGGAGTTGAAAGTTGAAGGTTGAAAGTTGAATGTTTATAATGTTGAATAATGTACTTAAATAAATACAAACATAAAAACGTAAATATATAATTAAATGAAAGTTTTAGAAAAGTTTTTTAATAAATACGAACATCTGTTTCTCGAAGGTGGTAAGTATGAAAAGTA
This sequence comes from Flavobacteriales bacterium, assembly GCA_027033875.1. GTDB lineage: Bacteria > Bacteroidota > Bacteroidia > Flavobacteriales > Flavobacteriaceae > WGBX01. The sequence continues at coordinate 16,367 of JALVKK010000348.1, read as the reverse complement.
TCATCCTGCTTACATGGCGCTATATACTTTTATGTTTACGCCGGCAGAAACAACCAAAAAAGGCGCTCATATACGCGATGCCGTTGATTTGAAACGCTTGATGTTTGTTGTAGTATTGGCATTGATTCCCGCTACGATTTTCGGTATGTGGAATGTCGGGTATCAGTACTATCATCAAGCCGGAACGGACTTTACCAATATAGATGCCTTTATGTATGGCTTTTGGAAAGTTTTACCGATGATTATTGTTTCTTATGTTGTTGGATTGGGTATTGAGTTCTACTTTGCCATACTTCGCGGTCATGCTGTTAACGAAGGCTATTTAGTTACCGGATTGTTGATTCCTTTGATTATGCCGGTCAGCATTCCTTTGTGGATTTTGGCACTTGCCGTTGCCTTTTCGGTCATTATCGGCAAAGAAGTTTTCGGTGGCACAGGTATGAATATCGTCAATCCGGCGTTGGTGGCAAGAGCTTTTGCCTTTTTTGCCTACCCTACTTTTATGTCCGGCAACGAAGTTTGGATACCAAAACCCGAACATGCCGATGCCTATACGGGCGAAACCATTTTAGGCGCTTTGGGACAAGGACAAAAAATAGCTCATACTTGGAAAGATATGTTTTTCGGAACCATTCCGGGGAGTATCGGTGAAACGTCTGTATTGATGATCTTAATCGGTGCCGCCTTGTTGCTGTTTACCAAAGTCGCCAGCTGGCGCATAATGGTATCCGGATTTTTAGGTGCCGCATTGATGGCGTTTATCTTTAACCTCTGGGGTGCCAATCCTTTGATGCAACTGCCTTGGTGGAAACATTTGTTGGTTGGTGGTTTGGCATTCGGTATCGTCTTTATGGCAACCGATCCGGTTACAGCAGCTCAAACCCGGAAAGGCAAATGGATATACGGATTTTTTATCGGGGTATTTGCTATCTTGGTTAGGGTTTTCAATCCGGCTTATCCCGAAGGTGTGATGTTGGCAATCTTGTTGATGAACGTTGTGGCACCGACTATCGATTATTACGTGGTGCAAGCCAATATCAAGAAAAGAATGAAAAGATTAGAAAAACAAACGGCTTAATACATTAAATTATGGACAGAAACAGTAATATATACACTATTTTATTTGCAGCCGTTGTCGTAACCGTATCTGCTGTCTTGCTGGCAGTAGCGGTAATGGTATTAAAACCGGCACAAGAAAGAAATAAAAGACAAGAAAAAATGACCGATATTATGTACACTATCGGTCTGGACAAAGAGGCTTTGAGCAAAAAAGCAGCTGCCGAAGGCAAAAAATTGAATTATAAAGTCATTGAAGCGTATTTCAATAAATATTTTACCAAACAATATGCGCTAAAAACAGACGGAAGCGTGGATAATACAGTCAAAGCCTTCGATATTAATATGAAAGCCGAAATAAAAAAGTCGGAAAAAAAACAACGCTTTCCAATATATGTTGGTGATGTAAAGGGCAAAAAATATTATGTGATTCCCCTCTACGGAAAAGGTTTGTGGGATGATATTTGGGGCTATATCGCTTTGGAAGCAGATGCCAATACGGTCAAAGGCGTGAAATTCGGTCATAAAGGCGAAACCCCCGGACTAGGGGCAGAAATCACAAAAAAATGGTTTGAAAATCAATTTGCCGGCGAAAAAATCTTTGATAAAGACAATAGTTTTAAAGGAATTACCTTATCAAAAAGCAATAAAGATCCTGAAAATACTGACAAAGAAGATCACGAAGTCGATGCAATTTCAGGTTCTACTTTGACTAGTAACGGGGTAACAAATATGATACAAGAACGCCTGCAACATTATGTACCGTTTTTTAATAAAATAAGACAACAAAAAAATTAAAATATTATGGCAAAAAAACATAAATGGCAAGATCTGATTAAAGATCCTTTAAACGAAAACAACCCGATAACCGTTCAGGTTTTGGGTATTTGTTCGGCTTTGGCCATCACAGTCAAATTGATGCCGGCTATCGTTATGGCATTGTCCGTAATGGTCGTATTGGCGTTTAGTAACTTAATCATATCCTTGATAAGAAATTATATTCCAAACCGGATACGTATCATCGTGCAATTGTTGGTTGTAGCTACATTAGTTATTTTAGTTGACCAAATCTTAAAAGCTTATGCTTACGATGTATCTAAACAATTATCGGTTTTTGTCGGTTTGATTATTACCAACTGTATCGTCATGGGACGATTAGAAGCTTTTGCTTTGGCTAATAAACCGCTCGATTCGTTTTTGGACGGTATCGGCAACGGGGCAGGTTACGGTTTAATCTTGATTATCGTTGCCTTTATCCGTGAACTCTTAGGTTCCGGCACTTTGTTTGACAAGCAAGTTATTCCGCAATCATTTTATGATGCCGGATATGTCAACAACGCCATGATGCTGTTGCCGGCAATGGCATTGATTACCGTAGGAATTGTCATCTGGGTACAACGCAGTATGTATCCGCAATTAACTGAAAAAGAATAAAAAGGAAGTATTATGGAATTATGGAATTTATTTATACGAAGTATCTTTATTGAAAATATGGTCTTTGCCTTTTTCTTGGGCATGTGTTCATATTTGGCGGTTTCCAAAAAGGTCAAAACAGCCGTCGGTCTGGGCGCCGCAGTGGTTTTTGTTTTGACGATAACCGTTCCGGTTAACTTTTTGATTGACAAATATTTATTACAACCCGGCGCTTTGAAATGGTTAGACCCGTCATTTGCTAATATTGATTTAAGCTTTTTGAGTTTTATCATGTTTATTGCCGTGATTGCCGCTATGGTACAATTGGTCGAAATGTTTGTAGAGCGTTTTGCCCCGGCACTGTATGCTTCCTTGGGAATATTCTTACCGCTTATTGCCGTAAACTGTGCTATATTGGGTGGGTCTTTGTTTATGCAACAAAAAGAATTTACACAAGTATCCGAAGCATTGGTTTATGGTCTGGGTTCGGGTATAGGTTGGATGTTTGCTATTATTTTATTAGCGGCTATCCGCGAAAAAATCTCGTATTCAAACGTACCGGCACCATTGCGAGGCTTGGGTATTACCTTTATCATCACCGGTCTGATGGCAATCGCCTTTATGGCCTTTATGGGAATCAAAATTTAATTCAAAGTTAGTAGAAAATGGATCAGAATACAACGAAAGTTATAATTGCCAGTGTCTTGGTATTTTTGGTAATTGTCTTGATTTTAGTCATTTTGCTCTTGTGGGCAAAAGCCAAATTATTACCCGGTGGCAAAGTCAAAATATTAGTCAACGGCGAAAAAGAATTGGAAGTGGAAAGCGGTGCTTCACTGTTGAATACTTTGTCAAACGAGAAAGTCTTTTTGCCTTCTGCTTGCGGTGGTGGTGGAACCTGCTTGCAATGTAAAGTGAAAGTACTGAAAGGGGGCGGTAATATGTTGCCTACAGAAGAACCGCATTTTACCCTTAAAGAAAAAGAAGAAGGTTGGCGTTTGGGCTGTCAAGTCAAAGTCAAAGAAGATATGGAAATTGAAGTGCCTGAAGAAGTATTCGGCGTTAAAAAATGGGATGCCAAAGTGGTTTCCAATTACAATGTGGCTTCGTTTATCAAAGAATTTATTGTAGAAGTGCCGGAAGATATCAACTACAAAGCCGGTGGTTATATTCAAATAGATGTGCCACCTGCAACCGTTGCTTACAAAGATATTGATATTACGGCACACCCTGTTGAACACCCGGGCGAACCGGATAAATTCAAAGAAGACTGGGATAAATTTAACTTGTGGCCTCTGGTTATGAAAAACGATGAAGAAGTTACACGTGCCTACTCTATGGCAAGTTACCCCGCCGAAGGACGCCGTATTATGCTTAACGTGCGTATTGCGACACCGCCTTGGGATCGTGAGAAAAACACTTGGATGGACGTTAATCCCGGTGTCGTATCATCTTATATATTCTCTCGTAAACCCGGTGATATTGTTAGGATATCAGGTCCTTATGGTGAGTTCTTTATCAACGAAGATTCCGATGCCGAAATGGTTTACATAGGCGGCGGTGCCGGTATGGCACCGATGCGCTCGCATCTGTATCACTTGTTTAAAACCATTAAAACCGGTAGAAAAGTATCTTACTGGTATGGTGGTCGTTCCAAACGCGAATTGTTCTATGTCGAACATTTTAGAGAATTGGAAAAAGAATTTCCGAATTTTAAATTTTATTTGGTCTTATCCGAACCACGTCCGGAAGACGATTGGCAAGTCAAAGACGATTTGGAAGACACCGGCGACGGCTTTACCGGATTTGTGCATCAAGCACTTTACGACAATTATTTGAGCAAACACGAAACGCCCGAAGATATTGAATATTATTTCTGCGGACCGCCGATGATGAATAAAGCCGTAGTCGGTATGCTCGAAAATCTGGGCGTGCCACCCGAAAATATCCGATTTGATGATTTTGGGGGATAGAGACGCACGACCGTGCGTCTCGTGTTAAAAGTTTATAATGTTCATAATGTTAAATGTTATAACTGATAGACGCACCAAAACATAGGTTTGATATGTGAATGCAGGTAGATACGTTTTGGCAAAACGTATCGCTAAAATTCGATAAATTTTATTAATGAATATAGAAAAAGAGATGCACGGTTTGTGTGTCTCTTTTTTGATTATAAAATTTTGGAGAATGGAAAAGAATTTTTAACCTTGTATCCAATTAGATACAATGTGATGTTCATTATTGAGAAGACACCTGAATTTGATAATATGAAAACTTCAAAATTTGACATAGCAGAATATTTGGATAATAAAGAGATGATTACACAGTATTTAAATACTGTGTTAGAAGAAGGTAATGATGAAGATGTCATTATAGCGATTGGTCATATTGCTAAAGCCATTGGAATGACTAAAATTTCGGAAAAAACGGGATTAAGTAGGGCAAGTTTATATAAAGCATTATCTGATGGTGCTAAACCACGATTTGCAACTATAATGAAAGTTTTGAAAGCAATCGGGGGGCATATTCAAATCAATCCAATATCTACTTAAATCATTATGAGCGCATTGGAATTAAAACAAGAACTTTACGAACTTATCAATCAGGGTGATGAAAAATTCATAAAAATGTTTTATGAAATGGCAAAAACTTATACGCAACAACTGCAACAAGATAAATTAATTGCCGAATCTGAAGAGGATATCAAATCCGGGAATATCTATGATTTAAAAGAAACACAAAAAATTATTAACAGTTGGAACGAAAAGTAAAACCTGTATATTGGATTCCACAAATAGATGATTGCTAATTTTCATGTTGCTACGAACTACTTTCAACAAATAACAATTCATTCCTTTCGATTTTTTTGTCAAAAAAGTCACCCCTTCGGGGTTTAATGGTGTTTTTTATTGTTTAATATGAGACGCACAGGTTGTGCGTCTCTACAACGTTATGAACGTTACGAACATTATAAACTTTATGAACATTTAACTTTAAACTATCTCTTTTGTAACAATTTCGTATCTTTATCGTTAAATCAATGTAACGAGCCACCAAAATGACACAACTCGAATTTGTAAATACAGTTAAACGAC
>JALVKK010000348.1:4499-10700 GCA_027033875.1 Flavobacteriales bacterium | reverse complement strand
TTATAAACTTTATGAACATTTAACTTTAAACTATCTCTTTTGTAACAATTTCGTATCTTTATCGTTAAATCAATGTAACGAGCCACCAAAATGACACAACTCGAATTTGTAAATACAGTTAAACGACTGGAAGACAAGATGTTTCGCTTGGCTAAAATGATGTTGATTTCTACTGACGAAGCCGCAGATGCCGTGCAAGAAGTTTTCACTAAACTTTGGGTTAAACGCGATCAGTTTAACCGCATCAGCAATGCCGACGCATACTTTATGCGGACTGTTCGCAACTATTGTTTGGACAGAATCAAGTCAAAACAAGCCAAAGAAAGCCGGTTAGAAGCTGTTTCTTTTATGATGAAAGCGCCATCGTCAGAAAAGCAATACGAAACGGATGAAGCTGTCAGCATTGTAGAGCAACTGATGATGGAATTGCCTGAAAAACAACGTTTAATCGTTCAACTACGGGACATTGAAGGTTATGAATTTAAAGAAATAGCTGACATCCTGGATATGAACGAAAATGCGATTAGAACAGCACTGTCACGTGCCAGAAAAATTTTAAAAAACGAATTAATCAAACAATATGAATACGGATTATCATAACATCGACAAAATTCTCGACAAATATTTTGAAGGCTCTACCGGTTTGGAAGAAGAAGCCTTACTACGAGACTATTTTGCCTCGGGACAAATAGATGCAAGACATCAAGTCTATAAAGATTTATTCCGGTATTTTAAACAAGCGCAACAAATCAATAATCCGCAAAATATTACGATACCGCAAACCAAATCAAAGTCCCGCAGGTATTATTTTGCCGCATCGGTGGCTTTGTTGATTGGATTGGGCTTGGTATGGCTTTTGCAACAGAATCAAAACAACAATAATCTTATTACAAACAAAGCAACGCATATTCAAGTATCCAATCCAAATCCGGAAAAGAAAAAAGAAGCCCAAAAAGAACTCAAAAAATTTACCCGAAATGTTTCTCAAGGTTTGGACAAAACCGGTACGCTGAGTCTTTTCGGACAAACAACACAAAAAGTATTTAATCTCAAAAATTCTAAAAAATGAAAAAAATAACATACCTTTTCAGTTTATTTATCATAAGCTATACAAATTTTGCACAAAGCTTATTTGACAAATACGAAGATCTCGATCAAGTTTCATCGGTAATCGTAACAGACGAAATGTTCAAACTACTCAAAGAAATTGAACCTGAAAGCGCAGAAGCCAAAGAAGATATCAATGTGCTTAGCGGCTTAACCGGACTTAAAGTGTTTTCGACAGAAGATGCTCAAATACAAACGCAAATGACCAACGATGCCAATCAATATGCCAAAGATAAAAAAATGGTAGAATTGATGCGTATCAACGATCAAGACAACAATATCAAATTCTATATTATCAAAGGCGACCAACCACATATTGCCAAAGAATTGGTAATGATTCTTAAATCAAAAAATCCGCAAAAACCACAAAACCTCATAATGCTGGTAACCGGTAATATAGATTTGAAAAAACTGTCAAAATTGAACCAAAAAGTCAAAATTATTGACAGTAAATATCTCAAAGAAGTAGAAGAAAAACAAGGCAATTAATCTCTTTCAAAAAAAACATAATGTTAAAAAAAGCATACCATATACTAATAATCAGCATATTGTTAGCATTCGCAACCGCTTGTAAAACCGATCCGTTGGAAGATTATTTTGTGCGAGCTACCGAAAGTCCCGATTTTTTTATCGTCAATATTCCGGCAAATATCGTCAAATTTGACGAAAACAAACTGGACGCCAAAACACTCAAAGATATTCATTCTGTCAAAAAAATGAATATTTTGGTTTATAAAAACAACTTTGAAACGAATAAGAAGCAAGCTGAATTTGGCAAAGCCTCTAAAGTTATCAAAAGCAAACACTACAAAACTTTGACTAAAATCAATAATAAAGGCTATGAAATTGTTTTTTCATATCAAGGCGAACCTTCTAAAATAGACGAAGTTATTTTTTTGGGAAAAGACAAAGATTATAATTTTCTGATAGGAATGCTCAAAGGTGATGATGTCAATGTCAATAGTATCGTCAAAGCTTTGAAACACGTCAAAGACGTAGATGAATCACAAGCCCGTTCGCTACTTGATATGATTAAACCCGAAACGGAATAATAGTTGCCGGTTTATGTTTGCGGATATAATAAAAGGGATCACCCGTTATGTCGATTCTATCCGGTTTTTTTTTAAATTCCGGCTTTATAAATATCTCTTTTTACTACTGTTTTTATTGCTAATTTTTGCTTTTCCGGTTGTTATTTTCGATTATATTATTACCAAAATTTCCGGAATTATTCCGTATTTTAATGCTCAAAAATACAGTTTGTTGACTATCAATATCGCAGCAAGTCTTTCGGGATTTCTCTTACTTTTAATTTTATCACCTGTTTTTTCGTTGGTATCCGAAGAAGTAGGTGTTAAATTATCCGAACAAACTTATCGTTTTTCGCCTGTACAATTGCTCAAAGATATCATTCGGGGTATCAAGATCAGTTTGCGCAATATGTTTTATCAATATATTGGTATTGCGATTATTTCGACAGTTTTATATTTTTTACCGGAGATACAACTCATTCATTTGACCGGCAATGTATTAATCATCTTGATAACCGCCTATTTTTACGGTTTTTCCATTCTGGATTACGCTATGGAAAATTACCGTATGCCTTACCGGGATTCGGTACAGTTTGTACACCAAAATCCCGGATTGGCAATCGGTTTGGGTAGTGTTTATTATTTGATGATTAGTTTAAACACCATTTTTGAAGGTCAGCTGGTTTCCGAACATTTTTCCGTTTATTGGTCGGCGTTTTCCGAAGCGATTGTTGCATTCATTGGAGTAATAGCCGCCAGTGTTTTGATGTTTGAAAAACGGAAGAAAAATTCTATAAATAACAACCACATAGAAATTACAGTAAAACAAAATGAAAAAACCTAAGATAACCAACCTGTATTGTATTTTTTTGTATATTTGTGATGATTCATTAAATATTCCGTAAAATGACAACGATTACCATAACTGATAATAAATTAAAACTACCTTCTACTTTCCGTACAGAGCAAGATTTGTTTTTGCATCTTGTAGAACTTTTTTCGGATAAAACAATTTTGTTTAGAACCTCAACTGCGGATTTAAATAAAGAAGAACAACAAGCTTGGAAGCAACATAAAAAAAGCGGTTATAAAGATTTTACCGATTTTAAAGGATGAAAGTTCTTGAAAATAAAAAAGTAATCACAGCTATCAAAAAATACGGAATCACAAAACAATATTTAAAGGCAAAGGAAAATATTTTAGCCGGAAATTTTTACGCGGTAGATTTAAAAAAACGCCAACCTCATTCTGAAAACATTTGGTATTTCCGAATTTCTAAAAAGTATCGTGCTTTGGCAGAACGTGTTAATGATACATTATACGTTTTTCATATTTCCGATCATCAATAAAATTTGGTTTACTAAGAGACCTGCCGGGTTTTGAAAACCTAGCAAGTCTGTAAAATTTAATAACCTATTCCACATTAAACACAATCGGTAAAGAATAGGTAACATTTACCGGTTTGTCCCGTTGCTTGCCGGGTTGCATTTTGGGTAATTTTTGAATCACTCTCCGGGCTTCGTTTTCCAAATCTTTATATTTTGACCGTGCTTTGATATTGACAATGTTCCCGTTTTTATCAATGGTAAACATGGTTAAAATCCGTACCCGTTCACCTGACAAACCTAAATCTTCAGCAATGCCGGCATTGAAATTTTTACTGACAAACTTGCTGATTTTTTCACTCAAACATTTTTTTAGCTGTTCGTTATTGCCCTTACAACCCGGAAATGCCGGAACACGTTCTACAAGTATCCAGCTTACTTCAGGTTCCGGATCATCAACAATAACCGTGTCAATAGAATCTATATCAATGATTTTGTCGTCATCAACAGGATCTGTAGGCAATAACTCATCTTCCGCTTTTTTTGAATCGTCTTTTTCAATTTTCAATTCCCTTAAAATCCGTGGTTTAGGTTTTGGCGCTTTAGGTTTTATTTCTTCTATTTTGACGACTTTCGTCTCATCAATTTCCGCTTTTGCCAAATCAACTGTCTCTAAATCAATTTCAGGCACAGCCGTTTTCACATTAATAGCCAACAAGGAAACAAATAAACTGACCGTTAAACCAATCAGCATAAAAGTGCTTGTGTAATTGTTTAAATCTGCTTTTTTGTTTTTTTTCGGTTTCATAAAATATTAATTTAATGGTTATTTGTTTATTTGATGATTTGGTTAATTGATGACCGGCGCTTCGGTACATTCCAAACATAGTTTGGAACACTCAGCGACCTACTTTGGTACACCACTCCTTCGTCGTGGCACTCAGTTACCTTTGACTCAGCTTCGTTAATTATTTATCTACTAAAACTTTACAAACATTATGAACTTTATAAACTTTCAACTAATGTTAAGCAAACCTACTGCCACTGACGGAATGATTTTTGTATATAGCTTGTAAAGCGCTTGTAAATTCGTTGTAAAAAGATAAGTTGTTGAGAATCAATAAAAAATAATTTGAAAAAATCTAATCTCATATTATTTGACCGGTTAAAAAATGCGGTGGCAAGGACTTTTTTAATGGAAAATCCGGCTTCTACTGCGGATTATAAGCAGTGGAAAGGAGATGATATCAGCCGTTTTCAAGAAGATTTGTTGCAAAAAGTCAAAGGACGGGTCAGTGAAAAATGGTTTTATACCTATTTTAAAAATGCTCCGGACAAATTACCGCGTATCGATATGCTCAATTTGTTGTCGGCTTATGCGGGCTTTAAGAATTGGGCGGATTTCAAGCAGCAAAATTCCGCCAATACACGCCTACAAAAACCGGAAAAAAATCGTTTTTTGATAAAAGCATTATTTTTGGGATTGCTTGTCTTTGCCATTGTGTCGAGTTTTTATTTGATACGTCCTGTTAAAAAACAGGTGCGCTTTTGTATCAACAACCTGACTGATGATACAAATGACCGGATTCTCGTCAAGTGGATATTACCGGACGAATCCGAAAAAAGTCTGACCCTGAAAAATCATTGTGTTGAGCTTAATACGGAATTGGACGAAGTGCAACTACGTATTACGTCGCCTTATTATATTGATAAATTGATAAAGCGTAAAATTCCTGATGCAAACTATACAGAGTCAATAGACCTACGACCGGATTTGATTGCTTTGCTCTTGCAGCATTACTCGCAATCCGATACAAACAACTGGCAAAAGCGCCGTGAACGTTTGCAAAAATTCATTGCCGACGATGCGATGATTTTTCAACAATTACCGCAAAAAGAAGGCATAGAACTCTTTGATAAACAAGATTTTATCGACCAACTTTGCATCCCGACAGGTTGGTTGAGAAATATGGAAATACTGGAAATTGTTTATCAAAATTCAAAAATTATCAAATTACGATTTCGTATTAAATAAGACTGATGAAAAAATATTTATACATATTATTATTACTGAGTATGGCTTGCGGCGGTGGTAAAGACGGGGTTAAAGTTTCTCCAAAATCCGACAAGAATCAAAGCATTAAACAGCGGTTTGACAAACAAGTTTTGCCGGCAAATCAAGATAATACACAAGTGCAAGACAGTATCACGCAAGAAAATTTTGACGAATTGTCGCGTCAAAAACTCAACCGGTTTTTTGATATGATTAATTTGACCAAACAAACCCAATCAACCAAAGATTTCTTACATTTTACGCTTCAAAATGCGCAAAAATTATGGCTCAAACCGGAGAATGTCAAAAGCTTTTTGCAACAACCGGCTGTACAATCGGCGGATAGTTTGAAATTAAATACGCTATCATTCAAAAATTTTGAAACACATGAAACTAATGAGATGTTGGCTACCTACCACCTCAACTATTCTCTTTACCGCAAAGGACAACGCCAAAACGTTCAAACAAAAGCGCAAATTTATTTTAAAATTCTTCATCTCAACATAGACGGACAAAAGTATTTGAGTTTAAAAGCTAAGATTTTCAGGATACAATAAGTCGGTTGTATGATGTCAGTTGTCCGATGTCGGGGGATAAATCTACATTTAAAAAATATATACCTGCGTAAGAGCAGTTTTGAAAAGAAACTAATAACTAATTGGCGAGGAAACAAAGTTTCCTCGCC
>JALVKK010000348.1:0-4399 GCA_027033875.1 Flavobacteriales bacterium | reverse complement strand
GTTCCCGAACCGCGCGCACCACCAAAAGGTTGTTGGTTAACCACGGCTCCGGTCGGTTTGTCGTTGATGTAGAAATTACCGGCTGCATTTTCCAATTTTTTACTTGCTTCAGCTATCACGTAACGGTCTTTGGCAAAAATTGCACCTGTCAAACCGTAAGGCGAAGTCTTGTCGAGCAATTCCAAACTTTCTCGCCACTCATCGTCTTTATAAACATAAACGGTCAAAACGGGTCCGAATAATTCTTCTTCCATAGTTACATAATGCGGGTCTTTTGCCAAAATAACAGTCGGATCTATAAAATAACCTTTGCTGTCATCATAACCGCCACCGATAACTACTTCGGCATCTTTGTCGTTTTTTGCATCGGCAATATATCCCGTGATTTTGTTGAACGCACTTTTGCTGATAACTGCCGTCATAAAATTGGACATATCAACGGGGTCCCCCATTTTGATACTTTCTACTTGTTTTTTAAGTTCTGCAAAAACGGCTTCCCACTTACTTTCGGGAATATAAGCACGCGACGCTGCCGAACATTTTTGTCCTTGGTATTCAAAAGCCCCGCGAGTCAACGCAGTAGCCACAACTTTAGGATCGGCATCTTGATACATCCATACAAAATCTTTACCGCCTGTTTCGCCTACTATACGCGGATATGTTTTATACTTGGCGATATTTTCACCTATTTTTTTCCATAAATATTGGAATACATCGGTAGAACCGGTAAAATGAATTCCTGCAAAATCCGGACTGCTCAATACTTGCTCGGTAATCATCGTAGCACTACCGGCAACCATATTAATCACACCGGCAGGGAGTCCGGCTTCTTCCAAAATATCGATAATCATTTTTGCCGAATACATTTGTGTAGAAGAAGGTTTCCAAACCACCACATTACCTGCCATAGCAGGAGACGTCGGCAAGTTTCCGGCAATAGAAGTAAAGTTAAACGGTGTTACGGCATACACAAAGCCCTCTAAAGCGCGATATTCCATACGGTTCCAAACTTCGGGTGAAGATTCAGGCTGTTCTGCATAAATTTTCTGCAAATAAGCCGCATTGAATCGCCAGAAATCCGCCAATTCCGCCACCGCATCAATTTCCGCTTGAAAAATCGTTTTTGATTGACCAATCATAGTCATGGCATTCATCTTGGCACGATACGGTCCGCTGATTAAGTCTGCCGCTTTTAAAAAGATTGACACACGGTCCTGCCAATTCATATTAGCCCACTTTTCGCGAGCTGCCAAAGCTGTAGAAATCGCTTTTTGTACATCGTCTTTAGAAGCTTTGTGATACACACCAATCACATGTTGATGATCATGTGGCGGTGTTATTTCCTTGGTTTTTCCGGTATAAACTTCCTGACCGTCAATGTACAAGGGTACTTCTATTTGCTGATTCCAAAGCTCTTTGTAAACTTTTAAGACTTCTTTTCGTTCCGGTGTGCCGGGTGCATACGATAATACCGGTTCGTTTTTAACTTTATCTGTTTTAAAAAATCCTGTAGCCATAATTTTAATTGTTTTTTTTCGCAACAAATTTAGTAAAAAGAAACGGGATATGGATATGTTATTAACTTATGACGAAAAAAAATTTATATTTACTTATCGGTTTTTTTGCAGAATATCAATTTGAATTGTTTAGATATTTCTGTCTTTTTTTATAGCCGTATTTGTCTAACCAATCGGCAATAATCGAAGAAAAATAAGGAAAACAATTGCCAAAATGCGCTAATACCGCCCGCCACCAAGGCAACAATATTTCCCTGCGAGCCGGTTGCTTTATCAATTTGAATACAATTTTTTCAATATCTTCGGGCGTTAATAAAGCTCCCGAAAAAAGTAAATTACCGGATTTTTTGTGTTTTACTCCGTCAATTAACGGGGTTTTAACTGCATCGGGAGAAATATTATAAACTTTAATGCCTTTTTTTGACAATTCTTGTGCAACAGCTAAAGTAAAACCCCGTACGCCGTATTTTGAAGCACTGTAAATACTCATACCCGGAATAGGAGCAACACCTGCCAATGAAGAAATATTAATAATAATCCCATCTTTTTTTTTCATCAAAAAATCTAAGATAAAATAAGTTCCGTATATCGTTCCTTTTAGATTAATATCTATCTGATTATCAATATCTTTTATATCTGAAATTTCATAAATATAATCCGTTGAAAGTACTCCTGCATTGTTTATCATTATATCCAAATCATGCCATTTGTTTATCAATAAATTTATAGCATTTATCCAATCCGCCTTTTTGGAAACATCCAATTTTACAATCAATTTTCTAGTATTATCCCATTGAGAAGCATAGTCTAATTTTTGCAAATCTATATCAGTAGCGATCACCTTGTAGCCCCGTTGATAAAAAGTTTGAGCTAAATGTTTACCGATACCGCTACCGCAACCAGTCAGAAATACTATTTTAGAAGACATTTTTTATTGTTTTATGATTTTGTAATCTACCTACAATGGAAAATAAACAAAAATTATATAGAAAGTTCAATTCTTTAATTGTTAAAGCAGATATTTTTTTATTTCAATCCGTTGCCAAACTTCCCTATATATACAGTATTTAATTTTTTTGTATCACAGACATTACTTTCTTTATTTTATCATTAGGTACGGTTAAAGATAAAACATAATGTTTGAGACGCCAAATGCTATCTGTTTTCTGCAATACTCCCGACCCGCGACATACGCCCATCCAAGTGTTGAGTGTCTCGTCAAACCAAGCGGTTTTCATGTTTGTAGAGAGGTAAATATTTCGTTTGATTTTCTTAAAATCCCAAGCTTTTCCCTTGTCAAAATAGGGTTTTGAAAATGCCATAAAACTCTTTTTATCCCAAACTTCGGAAGCGTCCGTGCCTACAAAAACCGCATCGTCGGACAGTAAATCAAAATAAGTTATAAAATCGGCTTCAGCCGCTGCCTTATGCCAACGATCCAAAGATTGATCGATTTGCTTAATTAGTAGCGTTTTTTCAATAGGACTATCTGTTTGAAAGCTGATTTCACAAGAAACCAATAAAGGAATAATTAACCAAAGAATAAATTTTTGAGTCATTTTTTGATACAAATATAAGTTCAATCATCGTGATGAGCAAAAGTTCTAACCAAAAAATCATCGCAATGAACTTTTTTCTCAAATATTTACTTCTGTTTGATTAATCTGAGGGCTTCTTTGTAGCTCAATTTATTCAGTCGGGTATTGTTTGTAAAATCAATGACCCAATCGGGATTGGTCTTACTGTACTGTCTCAAAATCCAACCAATAGCTTTATTGATAAAAAATTCTTTTGAACCGAGAAGTGAATTAATAATGTAAGATATGAACTCCGTATCTAATTCATTTTTGTAATTTAATTGAAAAAGAACTGAACTCCTTTGAAGCCAAATATTATCTGAAACGAGCCATTTTTCGATACAAGTATTTCTTTGTCCGGGATAAAGTTTAAAATACTCTCCGACTAATTTGGGCGCAATAAAATCAATGCTATCCCACCAAGATTTGTGAACAATCATATATTCAAAAAGTTTGATATCTCTTTTATCAAATTGTTTTGTATATTTTTCCGTTAATTCTTGTGCAAAATATTGAAATTCTCTTTCCGGTTTTTTCCAAAGTATCTTTATGATTTTTTCCAAATCATTTTTTTGAGGCAACTGCATTTGACTCATAAACGGTTTTTGAATTTTTCTTCTGACAGGCGTTTTTATTCCGTAAAATTCAAAATTGTTTTTCATATAAGCCTTTTGCCCGATTGCAACTTCAGGGTTTGAATTTTTCTCAAATTCAATTTCTAAAAGTGATACATAATTTATCATGATTTTATTTAATAGGTTTCTGCAACATAAGTATTAGCTCTACAAGTCTTATTGTTAATATTTCTTAAAATGTCTAATCGCGTTCGTAGGGGACGAATAAAGATACAAATCAAATTATACATTATAGCTAAACCTTTATAAAAATTTTATTCTTATATAACCATCCGGCAATAAATAAATAAAAAACAACGACGCTAGCTGCATAAATCATTGAAGTAAATTCGGTATTCCCCAGCCATGATGTATATAAATTGTGATACAACCAGCCGTGTATGGTCGTTTTGGTGCCGGGAATGTGAAGCAGATAAAATGATTTGGTAACAAATACCGATAAAGTAAAAATGGCAATGGCATTCATACCGAGATATTTAAAAATATTACCCCATTTCTTATGATTGAGGATATCAACCAAAAAATAGGTTGCAGCAAAAACCAAATACGCCAAGCCGCCGGTATATAAAACATAACTACTGGTCCACAAACGTTTGTTAAGCGGAAAACTTTGGCTCCACCACCAACCGAGTAGCCATAACAATAAGCCTATTCCTAAAAATAAAATCAA
>JALVKK010000347.1 GCA_027033875.1 Flavobacteriales bacterium | reverse complement strand
TTCGGTACACCACTCCTTCGTCGTGGCACTCAGTGACCTCTTATCGGTACATCCC
The DNA here is from genome assembly GCA_027033875.1 of Flavobacteriales bacterium. Taxonomy (GTDB): domain Bacteria; phylum Bacteroidota; class Bacteroidia; order Flavobacteriales; family Flavobacteriaceae; genus WGBX01. The sequence goes on along the minus strand of JALVKK010000347.1, from coordinate 6,518 downwards.
CTCGACAGAAGTCGGGGGGACACTCAGCCTCCTTTATTTCTGCTTCTATAGAAAGGTCATTGAGTGATCCCGATGACAATCGGGATTGTATCGAAATGACCGATGTCGCACTTTCCACTTTATCGCTTTGCACTTTCCACAGAGACGAATTGCAATTCGTCTCTAGCACTTTTAACTCTCTTATCCCTTATCCGGCATTCCATCCTCAGACTTATCAATTTTCTATACTTCACATATTTCTTATCCAAACGACTAAATTAATAAAAACCTACAACAATTAATAAGCTTTTGCAAACAATACCCGTTGTTTAGCCGGTTTACCTGACAATATATCGTTGCCTTGTTCCTGTTTATTGTTTAACGGAATACAACGAATGCTTGCTTTGGTCAATTCTTTTATTTTTTCTTCGGTTTCGGGTGTTCCGTCCCAATGCGCCGATATAAAACCGCCTTTGTTTTCCAAGACTTCTTTAAATTCTTCAAAATCATTTACTTCGGTGATATGCGCATTGCGATAAGTTTCGGCTTTATCAAAAAGATTTTGCTGAATATCATTCAATAAATTTTCAATATAAACTTCTACGCCGTCCATCGAAACAGTTTCTTTGGTCAAATTATCACGGCGGGCTATCTCAACAGTGCCGTTTTCCAAATCACGCGGTCCGATTGCCAAACGTACCGGTACGCCTTTGAGTTCGTATTCGTTAAATTTCCAACCGGGTTTGTAATTATCACTATCGTCATATTTGACACTAATCCCTTTTGATTTGAGTTTTCCGACAATTTCATCGACTTTGGCTGAAATATCTTTGAGTTGTTCTGCCTTACGATAAATAGGAATAATCACTACTTGAACAGGCGCTAATTTGGGTGGCAATACCAACCCGTTGTCGTCGGAATGGGTCATGATTAAAGCCCCCATTAAGCGTGTTGAAACACCCCACGAAGTTGCCCAAACGTATTCGAGTTTGCCTTGTCTCGATAAAAATTTGACATCAAAAGCTTTGGCAAAATTTTGTCCCAAGAAATGCGAAGTGCCGGATTGTAAAGCTTTACCGTCTTGCATCAAGGCTTCTATTGTATAAGTATCTTCGGCTCCTGCAAAACGTTCGGCTTCACTTTTTACACCTTTGATGACGGGCATCGCCATAAAATTTTGAGCAAAATCAGCATAAACATCTATCATTTGGCGAGCTTCGGCAATGGCTTCCTTTCGGGTTTCGTGAGCCGTATGTCCTTCTTGCCACAAAAATTCGGCAGTACGTAAAAACAATCGAGTTCGCATTTCCCAACGCATCACATTTGCCCACTGATTGACCAAAATAGGCAAATCGCGATATGATTGAATCCAACGTTTGTAGGTATCCCAAATAATGGTTTCTGAAGTAGGACGAATAATCAACTCTTCTTCCAATTTGGCAGACGGATCTACTTCAATATCTTTACCATCGGAAGTTGTTCGCAAACGATAATGCGTAACGACAGCCGCCTCTTTGGCAAAACCGTCAACGTGTTTGGCTTCTTTGCTGAAATAAGATTTGGGAATCAATAGCGGAAAATAAGCATTTTGATGCCCTGTTTCTTTAAACATTTTATCGAGTTGTGCTTGCATTTTTTCCCAAATGGCATAACCGTATGGTTTGATAACCATCATGCCGCGTATTCCGGAATTTTCAGCCAATCCGGCTTTGACTACCAGTTCGTTGTACCATTTTGAATAATCCTCACTGCGTTTTGTCAATTTTTTGCTCATTATATAAAGTTTGGTATAATTATTGTTTTAAAATAAATAAAATATTGTCTTTGCCGACAGGAATATTTTGCAAAGCTAATTATTTTTATTAAATTTAACTTTTAAAAATTTAATTTTATGAAATCAACTGCTATTTTTCGATATTTATTTTCCGGTTTTTTATTGCCGGCAATGATATTATTATTGTCATCTTGCGACAGTTATTATAATGTGTCTGCTTCTGACGGTATATATGACGACAGTTATTCGGATTATTCAACTGTTAACAAACAACCTGAGAAAAAAGCGGTTGAAAAAGAAACAGTTGTTGTAAAAGAAAAATCCGCTAAACAAACAGGTAATTCATCAAAATCGAATGCGTTTTATCAAGAATATTTTGATCATAAAGCAGAACTTTACAACGAAATTACCGATGACGATGTTGTAACCGGTGATGATGATGACGATTATTACTATGACAATGGCAACTCCGGCAATAGTTATAATGACAATTATGATGACGACGATGACGACTATTATGTAACTGATAAACAAGTATATATTCACAATTATTATTACGATCCCTATTATTGTGATCCGTGGTATTATCGACCTTATTATTATCATTCCTACGGTCCATATTGGTCAGGATTTCATATATATGTAGGAACCGGCGTATTTTTCAACTGGGGTTACGCTTGGTATGATCCGTACTATTACAATCCGTATTCATATTGGGGATATTATCCGAGTTATTATGATTATTACGGTGGATACGGATATTACGGCTATAACAATTACTACTACGGACCGGTTTACAATTACTACCATCGCAGACACCGTGCTTTTGTTCGTGGCAGAAGGAATTTTTTCAGAAGTTTGCAACGAAGAGGTTTATTGGCTTCCCTGCGTACCGGACATACGCGACGGGTATCTCGCAGCGGCTTGTCGTCCAACAGTAGAAACGGACGCGTATCACGTATCGGACGCAGCAGTCGTTCGGAAAATTCCTCTCATAACGGCAGAGTTGACAGAACCGAAAGAGGACGAGGTATCAGTCATCAAACTCATAGCACAAGAAGAGACCGTAACTATAATAACCAAACGACAAGAACCGGTAGAAATAATCATTCCAGCCGATATTCGAGAGATAATTCCAATATTCGAAAATCATTAGATTACAAAAATAATAGACGCAAGCATAAGACACGAACCAATCGTTCTACCAATCATTCCAAATTATTTAATGTTCGAAGAAGTCGCTCGTATCACAAATCGTCATCAAATAACCATCGACGATCATCCGGCAGAAGTTCATACAAATCATCACCTACTTATAAACGTTCGTCCGGAAGCTCACATTCATATTCACGTCCTTCAAGGAATTTTTCATCCGGCAGTAATTATTCCTCCGGACGCAGATCTTCTTCAAGTAGTTCTTCAAACAGCAGATCATCTCGTTCCGGAAGAAGACGATAGGGTTCAAATACGTTTTCAAATATTTTAATAAAAAATCTTATTACTTAATATACATATATTTTATTCAGCTTAAAAGTATCTTAAACCAATCTTTTATGAAACAATTATATCCGTTTTTTATCATAATATTATTATCGTTATCAATCAATGCCCAATCATTTGAAGATGCTTGGCGTTATCAGAAAGATAATTTGACCGGTACAGCCCGTTTTACGGGTATGTCGGGAGCGTTCAGTTCTTTGGGTGGCGATTTGAGTGCCGTCAGTCTAAATCCGGCAGGCGCTACGACTTTTACAACCAATAGAATTACAGGTACTTTTTCTTTATATAACGTATCTAACAATGCCGATTATTTTGACCAATACAAATCCAATAATTACAACTCATTTGACGACCGTTTTATCGGATTTGACCAGTTGGGTGCCGTTTGGGTTTTTAAATCGGATGTCAGCGACTGGAATAAAATTGCCATGAGCGTCAATTTCAACAAAGATACCGATTACGGCAATAATATCAGAATAGCAGGTGTCAACGATGCCGGAAATTCCGCTACGACTTATTTTGTTGAAAACGCCAATAGTGTTCCTCTACAAGACTTAGAATTGGTTGATGATTATACATCTGATTATAAATGGTTAGGCGAGAACTATGATTACGGTGCTCAACAAGGCTATTTGGGATACCAAGCCTATGTAATCAATGCAATTAATCCTTCAGACGATAACAATACCCAATATGTTGCAAATGCTAATTATGATAAAGTCAGACATTATAATAAAATAGCAACCACCGGCAACAAATCTCATTTTGATTTTACTCTTGCCGGAACTTATCAAAACAAGTTGCAATTGGGCTTCGGTTTTACGGCTTACAGTATTGATTATACCGAACATAATAGTATTGAAGAAGATAATTATGATACTACGTCGGATTTGCAATACTTAAAATTGCAAAATACTTTACGAGTAGAAGGTGGTGGTTTCGGTATCAAATTGGGAGCCATATACAAACTTACTCACGGTATCAAGCTGAGTTTGGCTTATCATTCTCCGGAATGGTTTGAAATTGACGAATATATGAAACAATCCCTTCATACTGAAATGATCAATAATGATATTTTTGATATCAAACCTGATGTCGAAAACGAATTTGCTCCATACAAAATCATCACGCCTTCAAAATTTATTGTAGGAGTTTCGACAGTGATTAACAAAAAAATCGTTTTGTCGGCTGATTATACTTATCAAAATATAGCTAACATACATTTCAAAGAAAAAGATGCTGATGCAGATACCACATATTTTGATAACTTGAACGATGAAATTGCCGACACTATGCAACCGGTTCACAAATTAAATTTCGGAGGCGAAATCAAATTGGATAAATTATTTTTACGAGGCGGCGGTTTTTTGTCAACTTCACCGCTAAAAAATACCCAAGACGCATACGCATACAATGGCTATTCGGCGGGACTGGGATATAATTTCGGAACTTTTGTTATAGATTTTGCTTATATGTATCGCTCGGAACAAATTACAAAAAATATATTAACTCTACCTGATTATTCAAATGTAAATATTGATTCAAATAAATATTTATTTGGTATTCGTTATAATTTTTAAAATTTATTTATTATGAATAAAATAATAACAATAACAATAATTACTATTATACTTAATTACGGACTTTTTGCACAAGAAGTTATACCGCGTGGATATTATAGTACATTGGGTAATAATAATTTTGAATTATCAAAAATAACCGAAGTTGAAAATATAATTATCGACAACACTTTTCATATCAAAAATTATCTAGGTACCCCGTTATTATTAGATAATTGGTCAAAAGCGGAAGTCTTATTCAACGATGGAAAATATTACAACATTCCCAATGTTAACTATGACGCTTTAGATGATACTTTTTTGGTATATCTGAAACATTATAAACCCGAATATAACCAATTTGCATCAGAAGATTTTCCTTTGATTACTTTGACCGATAATAGTTTAATAGCTATTAGCCTTATCAATGAACAAGACACTGCACGTTTTGTTCAAGTTTCTCCCGAACGTTTTGTTCAAAAACCAAAGACCAAATTTTTTGAATATTTTGCGGTTGAACCGAAAGAGGCATTGGTACTAAAAAGTATCTATAAAAAAATTGAAAAAAATCACATGAAAGATATGCCTTACAGCAACAGTTTGGAAGACTATCAATTTCTGACTTTAAACACGTATTATATCAAAAACAAGAACAAATTTTTTGTATCCGTTCATCTTAATAAAAAATCGGTGATAAAAGCCATCGGTGATTCTGCAGCCGAAAAAAAATTGAAAAAATACATCAAAACAAATCATTTAAAAATGACCAAACCAAAAGATGTACAAAAATTATTGACTTATTATTTTGACGAACTTTCACGATAAATTTAAGCTACTTTATACCGGATATACAGAAGTCGGCATCACCTTAATTCTAATTATCTTAAATTTGTATATTTTCTTGATAGACAGTTACATAGCTGATAAAATTATACGTTTATTATTATCAACTCAAATCGCATTCATCATTTTTTCGGCATCGGAGATATCATCTTCCATTTTGCCGGTTGTTGCAGGTGCATAACGTGCCATATCGCAACGATTTAACAAATCTAACAACAGATTGATATTTTCTTCAGCTACATTCTTATCTTCCAGTTTTTGACGAATTACATCTTTTGACATATCAGCCGTATCAATATGCAAACGGGCTTTGATAAAATTATGCAAAGCTTTTTCGAGTTTGGCATAGAATTCTTCTTTTTTTCCGATAGATTTTTTTGCCTCTTTCAAAAATTTGTTAGCCAAACTTTTATTAAGTTTTTGTTTTTCTAAGTCAGCATCGTATGTTTTATTTGATTGGTATTTGTAGTAACCGAATGATAATAATGCCAGTACAAATGCCAATCCGATAAGCCCGTAAAATAATTTACTTTGATAAAAATCTGTTTTGTTTTTATTGCTAAAAACGGCATCCTCTTTTATAAATCTGAAATCGACGGCATTGGAAGTTTGCTCGCCAACCGTATGAGCAGGAGTATTATTTGTATTAGTAACATTTCCGTTGTCGGTAACAAATAAAACGATATCTTCGGAAGTTTTAGTAATGTATTTACCTGATTGCGGGTCAAAATATACAAACCGGATTCCCGGTATGATAAATTTTCCTGTTTGATTCGGAACAATGACATATTCGTCTTTTACCATTCCTCGATTGCCCTCAAAAGTTGCCTGAACTTGTTCGGTATGTTTGGGGTCGTATATCT
>JALVKK010000346.1 GCA_027033875.1 Flavobacteriales bacterium | reverse complement strand
TCATTTCCTCAAATTACAAGCAGGAATATAGTTTGAAGCAATAAACAATCATCAAAGTCCAAAATACTCTATGAACCACAACAAATCCTCAATTCCTCAATTAATAATCGCCAGTACTTCAACGGTTTACGGCGGAAAATATCTCGATTATCTCACAAAAGATTTAATCGGACACTTTAAAGAAGTTGACGAATTGCTCTTTATTCCTTATGCGCGCCCGAGCGGTTTATCGCACGAGGCATATACGGAAATTGCCCGTAGTTTTTTTGAAAAAATTAATATCAAAGTAAAAGGTATTCATGAGTTTAAAGACCCCGAAAAAGCTATTGAAAAAGCCCAAGGGGTTTTTACCGGTGGCGGTAATACGTTTGCGTTGGTCAAAAAACTTTATGAGCAAGATTTATTTTCTGTTCTTCGTCAAAGAATTATAGAAGGTATGCCTTATCTCGGCACCAGTGCCGGCTCAAATATTACCGGCCAAACCATGCAAACAACTAATGATATGCCTATTGTGAGCGTACCTAGTTATCAAACTTTGGGTATTTTTCCGTTTAATATCAATCCGCATTACCTCGACCCTGCCCCGGATTTATTGAAACATATGGGCGAAACCCGCGATACCCGTTTGAAAGAATATTTGCATTTTAACGACATTCCGGTTGTTGCCTTACGTGAAGGTAGTTATATTCATACCGTAAATGAACAATGGCTGCTTAAAGGGGAATTGCCGGCTAGAATTTACTTTTCTTTGGATGATATTAGAGAAATTGAGAGCGGAACAGATTTAAGAAAACTATTAAGTTAATAGTTTTTTTACTTATTAGAGCTATAAATTAGAACTATCAAAAATCAAAGGTAACAAATCGTGCAACGAGTCTGATTTATAGATTTTTCCGACTTCGCCCATAAAATAAATTTCGATATTTTGTTTTTGTTTTATTTCATATTCGGCTATGGTTTGCCGGCAAGCACCACAAGGCGGTACCGGTTGATCTAAAAGATGATTTTCAGAACGAGCCGTAATAGCTATTTGCATGATTTTTTGATCGGGATATTGTGAACTTGCTGCCCAAATAGCGACTCGCTCAGCACACATCCCCGAAGGGTAAGCTGCGTTTTCTTGATTGTTACCTGTAACAACTATTCCGTTTTCCAGCATCAAAGCCGCTCCTACTCTAAAATGTGAATAAGGTGCATAAGCCATTTCTCTGATAGCAACGGCTTGCGCCATCAATTTTTGAATATTTTCGGGTAATTCGGTCATATTGTCAAATACCGTAATTTCCGAAAAAATCTTAATTTTTTCCACTTCTTTGTATCTTTTAGTTGATAATAATCAACTTTCTATTCATCTTTTTTTTCTGGTTGTCCGCCTTTGGCAAATTCATCAATATTGAAAGTTAAAGAAAATCGCATGGTATTATCCAAAGGAGAGCGCAACTTTCCCATAGAAAACAAATAGGATAAGTCAATAACCATATAATTGTACTTGAAACCGGCACCTACGGTAAAATATTTTCTTTTACCCTTGATTTCACTTTCGTGAAAGTATCCCGCTCTCAACGAGAAAGCATCGAGATATGTGTATTCGGTTCCCAATGACCATTGAAATTCTTTGAGTTCTTCATCAAATCCACCGGGGGCATCACCAAAAGATTGAAAAATACCGGTCATCCAATTGACATTATCATCTTTTCCTTTAATAATATGTCCGTTTACATCACGAACCGGAGGGGTCGGGACAAGCAATTTGTTGGTCTCAAAGCTAAGTCCGACGGTGTTGTATTGATCCATAATAAAATCAAAACCGGCACCTAATTTTAAGTTGGTCGGCAAAAAATCACCTTCATCACTTTTATAATATTTGATTTTGGGTCCTAAATTTTGAATGTTGAATCCGAAACGATAACGTCCTTCAAAATCTTTAAAATCAATAGGATCGGATTGGTAGTATCCGGACAAATCTACTGCAAAAGTTTTGGCTGCTGTTGCATCGTCATTACCCGTACCTAGTTTTAAATCCGATAAGATAAAACGCATACTTACACCCATTGAAAAAGCATTGGATAACTTTAAGGCATAAGATCCGTCGAGATAAAACTCATTGGGTGAAACGGTTCCTGTGTAATTTCCGGCAAAATCGGTTAAATCGATATCGCCTAATCCGAAATACTTGACACTGACTCCAAAGGCACTTCTGTCATTCAATTTGTT
>JALVKK010000345.1:12667-18673 GCA_027033875.1 Flavobacteriales bacterium | reverse complement strand
CTTTTTCTATTTGCAAGAGTTCGCCTTCACTCATTTCTTTAACCGCTACGGAAATGATGCGCAACAAATCAAAATCGCCGTTATCAATGGAAAGTAATAAGCCACGCGACAGGAGAAAATCACCAACCAAAACGGCAATTTTATTTTTCCATAAAGCATTTATGGAAAAAAAACCGCGCCGGTAATCGCTTTCATCAACCACGTCGTCGTGAACCAGTGTTGCCGTATGGATCAATTCCACGATACCGGCACCTCGATATGTCCGATCGGTTATTTGTCCTTTGAGCATTTTGGCTGTTAAGAAAATAAACATCGGACGCATCTGTTTTCCCTTACGAGATACGATAAAAGCCGTAATCCGGTTAAGCAAATTAACTTGGGTTTGCATCGATTGACGGAATTTTTTTTCAAAAATTTCCATTTCTTCGATGATAGGGGCTTTTATTTTTTCAACGATTTTCATTTGACGACCGGAAGATGATTTTTTAGGCTAATTCTGATGTTTTATTTCGGACAAAGATATAAAAAAGCATAATACTAACTTTTTAAAGCATTCCAACCTTGAGCTTTGAGTTTGACTTTCTGATTGTCTTGTGTAATCAAATAAGCACCTTTGTCTTCGGTTATATGTCCGATAACGGCAAATTCTCTTCGATGCTTAATTTTTTCGTAATCTTTTTGGCTGATTGTCATGAGCAATTCGTAGTCTTCACCACCGTTGAGAGCGGCTGTTAATTCGCTGATATGAAATTCGTCAGCTGTCAAGATAGTTTGCGGGTCAATAGGGATTTTTTCGGCATAGATATGTGCGCCTACACCTGACTGTTTGGTAATATGTAACATTTCCGATGACAATCCGTCAGAAATGTCAATCATAGCGGTAGGTTGGACATCTAATTCTTTGAGTAGGGGCGGAATATCTTTGCGAGCTTCGGGTTTTAGCTGACGTTCTACTACATAAGCGTAAGGCGACAAGTCGGGTTGGTGTTGCGGATTGGCTTTAAAGGTTTCGTTTTCGCGTTGTAAGACCAATAAGCCCGTATAAGCGGCGCCCAAATCGCCGGTAACGACAATAAGATCATTGGGTTTGGCGCCTGAGCGGTATGCAACTTTATTTTTATCAACTTCTCCCAAAACAGTCGGGCTTAATATCAAACCGGAACGGGAGGACGTGGTATCGCCACCGACCAAATCGACCTCGTAAAGACGACAAGCGAGTTTGATACCTTCATATATTTCTTCAACGGCTTCCAAAGGAAAACGGTTGGACAGTGCTAAAGCGACCAACAATTGTGTAGCCGTGCCGTTCATCGCATAAATGTCTGAAAAATTGACGACGGCGGCTTTGTATCCCAAATGTTTGAGCGGAAAATATGCCAAATCAAAATGAACACCTTCTACTAATAAATCAGTAGAAGCCAAAGTTTCTTTGTCTTTAAAATTCAATACGGCGGCATCATCGCCGACACCTTTAACGGTGCGAGGATTTTTGATTTTAAAATCTTTGGTCAGTGTTTCGATTAAACCGAATTCCCCTAATTTACTAATGTCTGTTTTTGAAGGGTTTTTATCTTGTAGCATCTTTAATTAGTTGAAAGTTAAAAGTTGAAAGTTGAATGTAGAGACGCAGCATGCTGCGTCTCTTGTTAAAAGTTTTTAAGGTTTTTTAAAGTTTATAATGAATAACAATTAACCAAATCATCATTTTAGAAACAACAATTCTTTTTCATATTGAATAATGCCTTTGCCTTTGTGTAAAACATCGGCACCGATAATGCCGTCAATTTCAATATCAAATATGTTCAAAACTTCATTGATATGTTCTAAATTCATAACCACTAAAGGTATTTTTTTGATTTGCCAATTCCCGATTTTCAGTTTATTTTTTTTAGAAAATAGAATATCTATATCATTACTTCCGGCACCGGTGGCTTTATGTTCGGTGTCCTTGGCTTTGATTTTAAATTTTTCTATTTTATTTTCATCTATACAAGTAGTTGAAGCGCCTGTATCGAGTATAAAATTACCGTTTTTGCCATTGAGTTTAGCCCCGAGTAAATGGTGTCCGGAAGGCAATGTGGTTAAATATATGATTTGATAACCGTGTTTTTTTAAAAATTTTTTGAGTTTCATCTATGTTTGCTTATATTATCAAGAATGATGTTATTGAATTTCTTCATCGGAAATTTGTGTATTATGAATCGGATTGATAACGGCTTGTTTAAAACCTTCTTGCAGTTTGTTCATTTTTTTGATGACGTCATTAGGGTCTTTGATAAAATATAAATCTTTGAGATAGTCCAATTTTTTATACAAAACCCATGTGCGTCCTTCGTTGTCTTTGTAAATTAAGGCTTTATGTGGCAATTCCATTCCGACTTCCGGATTTTCTTGCATCAACATAGCTGCCGTTTTCGGATTTCCAAAAACCATTAAGTATATGGTATTCAGTTCTATACCGGCATTTTTAGCTGCAGTTTCATGATCGACGATTCGCGGGTAGTACATGCCTTGTTCTTCGAGGTAACCTTTGAGTTTTTGATAGGTTGTTTTCGGGTCGTAATCGCTTTGAAACAATACGAATTTCGTTTTGCTGTGATCTGCCGAACGTTCAATATTTTCGGTGTTTTGTTTTGTATTTTCGGTTTTTTCGGTTGTTTGTGATTGGTTATTGTTACAAGCACTCGTCAATAGAATAAGACTGAATAATAAAATTGATTTTTTCATGATTGTCATTTGTCGATTTATTAGATGTCAAAAATACGGAAAATTTGGTTTCCAAGTTTTAATTGTTATTAAAAAAACATTAGACCTTGGTGATGTTGAAAGTTATGATATTTCACTTGTATTAAAAGAAACGGAAAAGAATTGAAAGATTCAGCGATTTTTCTTTTTATCTCGCGTCAGCATACGTTTGATTTCATTCAATTTCATCAAAGCTTCAACCGGAGTTAGATTATCGATATCGGTGTCAAGGATTTCTTCTTTGATTTCTTCGAGAAGCGGGTCGTCGAGTTGAAAAAAACTCAACTGCATTGTCTTGGACGATTCGTTGAGTTGTTGTTTGACGGTTTCTTTTTGTTTGGATGTTTCGAGTTCTTTTAAGATTTTGTTGGCTTTGTTGATAACCCGCAAGGGCATTCCCGCCAATTTGGCGACGTGAATACCAAAACTGTGTTCGCTACCGCCCGGAACGAGTTTTCGGACAAATATAATATTATTATCCACTTCTTTAATCGATACGTTATAATTTTTGATACGTTCAAAAGTTTTGGTCATATCGTTGAGTTCGTGGTAGTGTGTGGCAAACAGGGTTTTGGGACGAGCAGGGTGTTCGTGCAGATAATCGGCGATAGCCCAAGCTATGGATATACCGTCGTAAGTGCTGGTACCTCGACCGATTTCGTCCAGTAATATCAAACTGCGGTCGGAGAGATTATTGAGAATACTTGCCGTTTCGTTCATCTCGACCATAAAAGTTGATTCACCCATAGAGATATTGTCCGATGCGCCAACACGGGTAAAAATTTTATCGACTATGCCGATACGGGCATTTTTAGCCGGCACAAAACTACCTATTTGCGATAAGAGTACAATCAAAGCCGTTTGGCGTAATAAAGCGGATTTTCCCGACATATTGGGACCGGTAATCATTATGATTTGTTGTTGATCGCGGTCCAGAAAAATATCATTGGGGATATAACTTTCACCTTCGGGTAGTTGTCGTTCGATGACCGGATGTCGTCCGTCTTTGATGTCGATATCGTAGGTTTTATCAATTTCCGGACGAGTATAATTGTGTCTAACCGCCAGACGAGCAAAAGACAAATAGGTATCGATTTCGCCAATCAGTTGTGCATTGATTTGTATGGCTTTGATATAGTCGTGTAACCAAGTAACGAGTTGCTGAAAGATAGTTTGTTCAAGTTGCAGAATTTTTTCTTCGGCACCTAGTATTTTACTTTCCAGTTCTTTGAGTTCTTCGGTGATATAGCGTTCGGCGGCGGTTAAAGTTTGTTTGCGAATCCAGTCGTCCGGGACACGGTCTTTGTATGTATTTCTAACTTCGAGATAGTATCCGAATACATTGTTAAAACCTATTTTCAGTGAATTGATTCCGGTGCGTTGTATTTCACGTACGACAATTTGATCCAAAACCTGTTTTGATGAAGATTTGAGTTGTCGCAGTTCGTCCAATTCGTTTGACACACCTGATTTGACGACATTGCCTTTTTGCAGATTTACAGGAGCTTCCTCATTGACGCTTTGGCGTATTTTATTGCGAAGCAAATCCAAACTATTGATTTGTTCGGCTATTTTTTGCAATGCAGGTTCTTCCTGTTTTGCCAATTGTTCTTTGATTGGTATAATGGCGTCCAATGAGTATAGCAATTGTATGATTTCGCGTGGATTTATTTTACCGGTTGCCACTTTGGATACCAAACGTTCTATGTCGCCAATTTGTTTCAGTCTTCCGGAAATATCGCTTGACAATTCTTGATTGTTGACAAACTGTGCCACTATTTGCAGGCGTTCGTCAATTTTGTTTTTATCTTTTAAGGGTAGTGCTAGCCACCGGCGAATCGTTCGTCCACCCATAGCCGTAAGTGTTTGGTCTATGATATCGAGCAGGCTAACGGCACCGGATTGGGAACTGCCGTAGAGTTCGAGATTGCGAATGGTAAATTTGTCCATCCATACATAAGCATCTTCTTCTATACGGCTGATTTTGTTGATGTGTTTTAAATCATTTTGTTTAACATCGGAGAGATAATGTAAGATAGCGCCGGCGGCTATCAAAGCTGTTTTGAGGTCGGCAACGCCAAAACCTTTCAGATTGACGGTTTGAAAATGATTTTTGAGTAATTCGCCGGTATAATCGGATTGATAGACCCATTCATCTTGCTTAAAAGTATAAAAATCTGTTCCGAATGCTTCGGTAAACTGTTTTTGTTGGGCATAGCTGAACAGGATTTCCGAAGGTTTAAAATTTTGTAAGAGTTTGTCGGTGTATTCTTTATTGCCTTCACTGATTAGAAATTCGCCGGTAGATATATCAATAAAAGCGATACCTATTTTTTTCTTATCAAAAAAAACAGAAGCTAAAAAATTGTTGGATTTGGCTTCGAGTACGTCGTCGTTGAGAGCAACGCCCGGGGTAACTACTTCGGTAACGCCTCGTTTTACGATTTTTTTTGCCAGTTTAGGGTCTTCCAGTTGGTCGCAAATAGCGACTCGCAAGCCTGCTTTGACCAGTTTTGGCAAATACGTATTGAGCGAGTGGTGTGGAAAACCGGCAAGGGCGGTTTCGGCTTCCGAACCGTTACCGCGTTTGGTTTGAACAATTCCCAGAATTTTGGCGGCTTTTATGGCGTCATTGCCGAAAGTTTCATAAAAATCACCCACTCTAAACAGTAATAAAGCATCGGGATATTTTGCCTTGATACTGTTGTATTGTTTCATTAAAGGGGTTACTTTTTTTGCCAAAGTTCAGTGATTTTATTTGAAGCGCTAATTTACAAAAAACTTCTGTTTTTTTGAGAAATGAGAATTATTCGTATTTCATTGAATATTTTCTGCTTTGATGATTACTTATTGCTTCAAACTAAAATTCTGCTTTTAATTTGAAGAATTGATGAGTTGATGAATTGAGGAGTGAGGAGTGAGGAGTGAGGAAATGAGAAGTAGGTCATTGAGTGATTTTGTGAGGTAACGAGCAAAATTGTACCGAAATGACCGGTTTTGGAATTGAAACAAGTTTTAGCCACTAATTCACGAATATTTCTTATGTCATTATTCGTGTATTCTTGGCTTTTACTTTATTTTAGTTGAAAAAAAAAAGCGGACTAAAAAGCCCGCTTAAAATCCGTAAAATCCGGTTATTATTTTTTGTGCGATAAGTATTCGGCAACACCATCAAAAGTAGGTTTTAAAGCTTCTTGACCTTCTTCCCAGTTAGCCGGACAAACTTCACCATATTTTTGTAAGTGTGTCAAAGCGTCAATT
>JALVKK010000345.1:0-12567 GCA_027033875.1 Flavobacteriales bacterium | reverse complement strand
TTATTATTTTTTGTGCGATAAGTATTCGGCAACACCATCAAAAGTAGGTTTTAAAGCTTCTTGACCTTCTTCCCAGTTAGCCGGACAAACTTCACCATATTTTTGTAAGTGTGTCAAAGCGTCAATTAAACGCAAAGCTTCTTTAACACTACGTCCCAATCCCAAATTATTGACCAAAGAATGTTGCACAACACCTTCTTCATCGATTAAGAACAAACCGCGGAAAGCCACCGGACTGCCTTCAAATGATATATCGCCTTCTTCATCAACCAGATAATCGCCGCCTAATACATTGTATTTCATAGCGATGGTTTTGTCTAAATCGGCTACTAAGGGGTATTTAACACCTTGAATACCGCCTTTTTCTTGCGGTGTATTTAACCATGCCCAGTGTGAATATTGCGAATCGATGGAACAACCGACTACAACGGTATTGCGTTTTTCAAATTCGGCTATTTGTTCTTGAAATGCAATGATTTCCGTTGGACAAACAAATGTAAAATCCAAAGGATAGAAAAAGAAAATAACTTTTTTGCCTTTGTATTGTTCCAAAGAAAAATCTTCTTGAAATTCTCCGCCGTTTACTACGGCAACCGCTTTAAAATCAGGGGCTTTTTTTCCTACTAAACTCATAATTATATATTTTATTAATTAATAATCCGCAACAAAAATAATCTAAACCGTGTAGAAAACCACTATCGTTCTATAAAACTATTTTATTTGTCAATAGGAATTATTTATATTGATGAAATGATGAATTGAGGAATTGATGAATTGTGGCTTTTTTGTATTTCAAAGAATATTTAGTGTTTTGTTAAATTTTCTCTCACCCCTCATCTCTTATCCCTTATCCCTTATCCCTTATCCAACTTGTCACTTGACACAAGCTACTTGATACTTAATGTCTCTTATTTTTGGTGGTTTTTTTATGAATTTTATACTTACGCATTGCTTCTTCTTGAACCATTTTGTAGGTTTAAAAAACTTCTTACCTGATAATTTCAAATGATTTATAGTTGTTACATTCAGTACGTCGCTCAGTTTCAATATGATCAACCCTCGATAAAGGTGAGCCGTTTTCTAAGCATTTGATGAATTTATCCAAAAGAGCATCGTCGGTACTTTCCACTTCAATATAGACACTACCGTCGGGCATATTTTGTACGGTGCCGAAAAGTTTAAGTGCATCTGCTTGGTCTTTGGTATATTTGCGAAACCAAACACCTTGTACTTTGCCACTTACTCTGATGTTTAAATGTTTGCAAGTCATAATCTATAAAATATTAATTTTTTGCAAATATAAATGTTCTTGTTTGGTTATTAAAATATGATAAATACCGGAAGGTAAATTGTCAATTTTTACAGGAATAATTTTTTGTCCTGTTTGCAACTGTAATATTTTTCTACCGCAATTGTCCATTAGTTTTATGCAGATATATTGCGGTTGTTCTTGTTTTATAAACAGTTGATTATGAACAGGATTGGGGGTAAATTGATATGCCGATATGGATAAATTGTCAATGTCTGAAGACCCAAATTCAAAACACCCCATATCAGGAGCATTACCGTTGAACGCTAACCCCATATCGGTACCGGCATCAATACATGGCGAATTGGATTGTAGATGAAAATTACCTTGTGCAGCATTGATAAACAGCGGATTGATATTATCTAATGTGAAAAAATAGCACTTTTATGACTTTTGTCAAAAAATGTATTGTTTTTAATTTTTCGTTAATTTTTTTCTTGTATTTTTGAACGTCAAATTATAAAAAAATTATTATGAAATATCAATTAAATTTAATAATCATTTTTGTTTTGTTTTTTTCAAAAATGACTGCACAAGAAAAAACCGTAAAAATCAACGGACGTATTCAGTATGATTTTGAATTTTTAAAAAACGAAAAAGCTACTGACTGGTTTAACGGCAATGAGTTCAGACGGGTATATTTATCGGCCTCCGGCGCTTTATCATCGCATTTTAAGTATAAAGTAGAATTAGGTTTTGCACATGCAGCACCGACTTTTAAAGATCTGTACATTAAGTATGAAAACAAAAATATCGGTAATTTTTATGCCGGTAGCAAACCCGAACCTACCGGTTTGGATATGATGACCAGCAGCAAATATATTCCGTTTTTTGAAAGAGCTATGCTGACGGCAATGCAAAACGGTCGAAACGGCAGCGGATTACATTATGACAATTTTAATTTGTTTGACGGTAAAGCCTTCTTGCAAATGGCTATGACCAACAATGGGAGTGCCGGCGAAGGTTTTAAAGACGGGAGTTTGGAAATAGGTGAAAATTTTTCTGCCAGAATCGGCGCTGTTCCTTTGTGGAATAAAGACAATAATACACTGGTACACGTTGGTTTAAATTTTGCCAATCGTCCTTACAAAGATTTAAAATTCAGACCGGAAAATCACATGGGAAGCAAATATCATTACGCATTTCCGGGCGGAGAAAACCGACAAAGCATAGGTTTTGAATTTGCAGCCGATTATCGATCTTTTTCCTTACAATCGGAATATAAAACTTTAAAAGTATCTAACGATATCGATAAAACTTACGGTATCAATAGCTATTATGTGATGGGAAGTTATATTTTGACCGGCGAACATCGTCCTTACAAACACGGTGCTTTTGGTCGTATCAAACCCAAAACCGATGTAGAACACGGCGGATGGGGAGCCGTTGAACTTTTAGCACGTATCTCCAATATGCAAATGTCAGATGATGTTATCGATGCCAACCCGGGTAATCCCAAAGAAATCAATAATTTATCTTTTGGTTTTAATTGGTATTTGACGTCTCATGTTCGTTTTATGTACAATTATGTCATAACAGACGACAAAAACAAAGTTTTGGGCAACTTACAAGGACATTTGTTTAGAGTTCAATTGGATTTTTAACACATTAAGTTTCGATTATATCATTACTCCTTTATTCATAACAAAAATCCGGTATTAAATGTACCGGATTTTTGTTTTCGCACAATTTGTTTGATATGCAGTTATTTCTTGCTTACTATTTAGATATGTAGGCTAAAACATATCCAAAACCTTTTCAGCCGGACGTGCCAAAACCGCTTTGTCGTTATACATCACAACAGGTCGTTCAATCAGTTTGGGATACAGACTCATGGCTTCAATTATCTGTTCATTTGTCAAATCTTTTCCTTTATATTGCTCTTTCCAAATAGCTTCTTTGGTCCTAACCAATTCTATCGGATCAATACCTATCATTTCAACGACTTTGGTTATTTCTTCAATGTTCGGCGGATTATCCAAATATTTTCGTATTGCTACTTCAAGTCCTTTTTCTCCGGCAATTTTTTCAGCCATTGCCAAACCTTCGCGGCTCTTACGACAACGTGAATTGTGCCATACTGTTATTTTGCTCATATTTTATATTTTTGGTTATTTGCTACTAAATTTTCCGCAATTTTACGGTAAAATGTCTCAAAATAGGCGCTTCATATATAATTTCATAACCTGTTTTGGCTTCATGTCTGGTTTGATACACCTGTTCTATCACTGCAGCTACGTAGTCCATATGATTATTGGTATAAGTCCGTCGCGGAATTGCCAAACGGACTAATTCCAAGTCCGGATAACGGTTATTACCTGTTTCGGGATCTCTGTCGGCAAGAATAGTGCCAATTTCCACGGCTCTAATCCCTCCGACTATATATAATTCGACAGCTAATGCCTGCGCTCGGTATTGGTCGCGAGGAATGGTCGGAACAAATTTGTTGGCGTCCAAATATATAGCGTGTCCGCCTATGGGCTGTTGAACCGGAACGCCGGCTGCCATCAATTTTCGTCCGAGATATTGTACTTGCTCAACCCGACTTTCGAGATAATCAAATTCGGTTGCTTCGTCCAAACCTATGGCTAAGGCTCCCATATCACGCCCGCTCATGCCGCCATAAGTTATAAATCCCTCATACATAATGGCAAAAACAGTTGCTTTGTTATATATATTCTCATCATTAGTTGCAATAAAACCGCCCATATTGACCAAACCGTCTTTTTTGGCACTCATAGTCATACCGTCGCCGTAACTGAACATTTCCAATACAATGTCTTTAATCGTTTTGTGTTTATAAGCATCTTCACGTTTTTTGATAAAATAAGCATTTTCGGCAAAACGCGCTCCGTCAAAAAACAGAGGAATACCGTAACTTTGACACAATTCGGAAGTTTCTCGTATATTTTTCATAGATACAGGTTGCCCGCCTGCCGTATTACAAGTAACGGTCATGATAAGCATCGGGATATTCTCTTTCGGATAAGTTTTAAAAACTTTTTCGAGTTTGTTCAAATCTATATTACCTTTAAACGGGTGAAATACAGATGTATCCGATGCTTCATCAATGGTACAATCAATGGCTTTGGCTTTACGAAATTCGATATGTCCTTTGGTGGTATCAAAATGCGAGTTGCCCGGAACGACATCGCCTTCTTTGACTAAGGCCGAAAACAAAACATTTTCGGCGGCACGCCCTTGATGCGTCGGAATTAAATATTTATATCCGGTTATGCGTTGCACATTGGTTTTGAGCAAATCAAAAGAACGCGAACCGGCATAAGCCTCATCACCTTTCATGATTTCGGCCCACTGATTGTCGCTCATCGACCCGGTACCGCTGTCGGTTAGTAAGTCTATAAAAATCTGATCACTTTTCAGATTAAACAAATTGTATTGTGCTTCTTTAATCCATTGTTTGCGTTGCACGAGAGTGGAACGCTTAATGTTTTCAATACTTTTGATTTTAAAAGGTTCTGCGTAGGGAAATTCCATAGTTAGTTAAAAGTTAAAAGTTGAAAGTTAAAAGTTGAAAGTAGGGACGTTGCAACGCAACGGCTCTTGATTATTAATTATTTTCATCATCCGGTTTTTGTCCGGTCATCATCAAATAGGCTTTTAAGAAGTCGTCAATTTCACCGTTCATCACATCATCTACTTGCGAAGTTTCATGACCGGTTCTGACATCTTTAACCATTTTGTAAGGGTGCATCACATAATTTCTAATTTGCGAACCCCATTCTATTTTCTTTTTCCCGGCTTCTATTTTATTGCGCTCTTCCATACGTTTTTGCATTTCTATTTCATACAGCCGTGATTTTAGCAATTTCATAGCCTTTTCTTTGTTTTCCAATTGCGAACGGGTTTCGGAATTTTCAATGATAATACCGGAGGGTTCGTGTCGCAAACGTACTGCTGTTTCCAGTTTATTGACTGCTTGTCCGCCGGCACCGCTGGCTCTCATGGTTTCCCATTTGATATCTGCCGGATTTATCTGTATTTCGATGGTATCGTCAACCAGCGGATATACATATACCGATGCAAATGAGGTATGTCGTTTGGCATTGCTGTCAAAAGGTGAAATCCGTACCAAACGATGTACCCCGTTTTCGCCTTTGAGGTAACCGTACGCATAATCGCCTTCAATTTCGATAGTAACGGTTTTGACACCGGCTACATCGCCGGCTTGATAATTGAGTTCTTTGGTCTTATAAGCGTTTTTTTGCGCCCACATCAAATACATACGCAAAAGCATTTCCGCCCAATCGTTACTTTCCGTTCCGCCGGCACCGGCAGTTATTTGCAATACGGCACTGAGTTGATCGGCTTCACCCGAAAGCATATTGCGAAACTCAATATCCTCTATCAAAGTTTTGGTTGTTTTGTACTGCTCTACAACTTCCTCTTCAGATGCTTCTTTATCTTTATAAAAATCATATAAAACCTGCAATTCTTCAAAAGCCTCTTTAGCTGTATGATAATCGACCAACCACTTCTTTTTTGATTGAATGGATTTCATCACTTTTTGAGCCGATTTCGGATCATTCCAAAAATCCGGATTTCCCGTCTTTTCTTCTTCGTTTTCTATCTCAATACGCTTCCTGTCTATGTCAAAGATAGTGATGTAAAGCGGTTAAACGTTTTTCCAAATCTTTGAGTTGTTCTTGTGTTATCATAAAAAAACATTTTATTTTTGACAAAAATAATACAATATATTTTTATTATTGAATTTTTATTTATATTTTGTGCGTCAAAATAAGAATTGATTTATGAGTAAAAAGATTAAAATCGAAATAGAATTTCCCATTCATGCTTCCCCAAGTATGATTTTTCAATACTTAACCACACCTTCAGGTTTGAGCGGTTGGTTTGCCGATGATGTTAATTCGCGTGGTAAACTTTATACTTTTATCTGGGATGGTGTTGAAGAAAAAGCCAAAATCGTAACCAGAAAAGACAACGAAAGAGTTAAATACAAATGGCTGGACGATGACGATAAAGAAACAGGAACATATATCGAATTTAAAATTATAGTAGATGAATTGACCAAAGATGTTTCGCTGTTAGTAACTGATTTTTGCGATGAAGATGAAGAAGAAGAAACACGACTGCTTTGGGAAAATCAAATCAATGATTTGAAACACATCATCGGAGCTGTATAGTTAATTTTTACTTTCTCAAAACCTACATAGTTTAATAAACATCTGTTTTGTTTGTTAAACTTTTTTTTTAATTTATTTACAAAATCTATGTCATATTTATATCAATTCAATAATAATTTCTAAAATTATCCGATTTTTGTTCGAATGGCACTTTATTTGTATGGCAAATAATAAATCAGTCTAAATATTAATTATTAAAACCTATAAATATGAAACAGTCAATTATTATGAGTTTGATAGCACTTTTTTTGCTATCCGCAAACGGATACGCTCAAAAACGAATTTCTGTAAGAAGCGTCAAACAAGAGCAAAAAGAAAAGATTTTTGAAAAAAAAATAACCTATTTCAAGAAAAATCTCGAATTGAACGAAGTAGAAAGTAAAAATTTTGAAGTAGCTTACAAAAGATATGCTACTAAAAAAAATTCTCTTAAAAAAAGTTATAGAAAGGAAATTGTTGAAAGAAGCAGAAAAGAAAAAATGTCTGAAACCAATAGAGAAGCAATGCACAAAATCATTGAACGCAAATTGGAGTTAGACAGACAATTATACGAATTGGAAGCCGGATTTACCAAAGAACTTACCAAAATTTTACCGCCAGAAAAGGTTATTCGTTATTTCAGATTGGAACGAAAATTTAATCATAAACTGGTAACCAAAAGAGTCAAAAATCGTAATGATATGAAACGCAGACGTTCAATCATGCATAAAAAAAGTGCCGGACGAGTCGTTCGTCCCAAAAAATAGTAACAATAATACACACCTTAAAAAACCTACTCGAATATGTCGGGTAGGTTTTTATTTTTTACGAAAATAATACATTTATTTTATTCCCAATTTTTGTTTTAATTTTTTGGGTAGCGCATCTTTGTGTACATAAATATCGATGGTTTTGGCTCTGAAAAACGGATAAGAGGCTAAAAAGTACCCGTTCAAATCGTTGTATTTGGTTCCCCAAGAATTTTTTACGACAAAATATTTATTGCCTTTTTGGTCTTTGACAATACCTACGATATGCATACCGTGGTCATCGGTAGTTTCGCCGTTTTCAAAGGCTTCTTGACGTTCTTGAGGTGTAACAATTTTTTCTTTTACCGGTTGATAAAAAGCATTGGGGATTTTTTCGCCGTATTCTTCAAAATACAAATCTTTACTTTTTTTATCTTGAACCGTGCGTTCATCTTCGGGAAAAATAGCCAAACCTTTACGATGCGAAAAGCCTTTTTCCGACACGTCTGCTCCCCAAGCAAATGTGTAACCTTTCATAATGGCGTCATTGGCAATTTTCATCAATTCGTCTAACGGTATATTGAAAGTGGTGTGCATTTGCCAGTTGTCCGGGATTTCCATAGCAAAAGCTTTGTAATAGGGGTGGTGTGTAAACGAGGTCAATTCGACATAGTCGTCCATATTTAAGCCTAAATGTTTAGCAAAAGATTTAGGTGTATAAGTTTTACCGTCAGCTTTAAAAGTAAGATCTTCGGTATTGTCAGGTACATCACCCAGGTAAGCGTCAACCACTTCGGTGTATGCTTTTTTCCAAGATTTGGTCAATTTATGATTTTGCGGTTTGCCTTTTAAAGCATTGACCATGCCTGATAATACAGCTTGCAATTCGGCATGGTTATGTTTGTCGCCACCGTAAACTTTGCCCGGATAGGCATATTCGGGAACTATACCGTAATGTCTGATCACCCAAGGAATATCATGAAATTCTCCTCCTTCGCCAAAATTGGCATGTCCGTCCATTAACAGAAAATTGCGAGCTTTACCGAGATAAGCATTACGGGCAATCCACATTTCTGATAAGTTGTAAGTACCTTTGCCTTGACGAAGTAATTCAGATTCAATAAACGACAGTCCCGAAAAACTCCAACAAGTTCCGGTACGATTTTGATCTTTGACGGGAGTATTATTAAGAAGTTTGAGCGTTTTAAACACATATTTACTGCCATTGGTATTGGTAAAAATTTTGTTGTTTTTGATTTGGGCAGACATATTAAATCCGCTGACAAATAACAAGATGAATAAGAATAATTTTTTCATTTTTATTAAATTTAATTTAACTATAAAAGTAATAATATTATTGAAATATTGTAAAAGTAAATTTGGTTATATCTAACAACAAAAGGAAGCGCAAGAGCTTCCTTTTGTTGTTAGATATAAATAATAAATCCGTTATTATTTGATTTTGTCAACGATGGCTTTAAAAGCATCGGGGTGGTTCATGGCCAAATCGGCTAGAACTTTACGGTTTAAGTCGATGTCGTTGGCGTGAATTTTTCCCATAAATTGCGAATATGACATACCGTGCTCGCGGGCTGCTGCATTGATACGTTGTATCCACAAACTTCTAAAGTTACGTTTTTTTTGTTTTCTGTCTCTGTATGCGTAAAGCATCGCTTTTTCAACCGCATTTTTTGCGACTGTATAGACATTTTTTCTGCGTCCGAAATATCCTTTTGCTTGTTTTAGGATTTTTTTACGACGTCTTCTTTTTGCTACTGAGTTTACTGATCTAGGCATAGTTTACTGATTTTTTTGTAACAGGCGGTCAAAGTTATTTGACACTTGATTTTTTTAAATTTATTGCACTGTTCCAGGGTTAATAAATCTACCAAATCGCCGGAATTTATTTCAATCCCAGTGATGTTAATACGTTGTTTTTGTCGGCGTCGCTTACTAAGGTCGTATGCGTCAACCGCAACTTACGTTTTTTGCTTTTTTTAGTCAAGATATGACTTTTATAAGCATGTTTTCTTTTGATTTTGCCCGAACCGGTCAATTTGAACCGTTTCTTGGCACTGGCTTTTACTTTTAATTTTGGCATAATCCTTCTTCTTTATATATTATTTATATCTAATTTTTTTTCTTTTGTGATTTGGGCGACATCAACATAATCATTTTTTTTCCTTCCAATTTAGGCATTTGTTCTACTTTGCCGTATTCTTCCAAATCTTGCGCCAAGCGTAACAATAGTATTTGTCCTTGGTCTTTAAAAATAATAGAACGACCTTTGAAGAACACATATGCTTTCAATTTATTCCCGTCTTTGAGAAAATTCATAGCGTGTTTCTTCTTAAATTCGTAATCGTGGTCGTCGGTATTGGGCCCAAATCTAATCTCTTTGAGCGTTACCTTTTGCGTTTTCGCCTTGATGGCTTTTTCTTTCTTTTTTTGGTCGTACAAGAATTTCTTGTAATCCAAAATCTTACAAACCGGCGGGTCGGCTTTGGGTGATATCTCTACCAAATCCAAACCTTCTTCTTCGGCAATTCTAAGTGCCTCTCTAAGCGGGTAAACACCAACCTCAACGTTATCACCGACTAATCGAACTTCTCTAACGGTAATTTCGTCATTGATACGATGCGGTTTTTTTTTGATTACCCTTCCCGGTCTTCTACTGCGTCTTCTACGTATTGCTATTGTTGTATATTTTATGGTTACTATTCAAATTTTTTAAGGTCTTTTCGGGCTTCTTTGTGCATAAAATCGACAAATTCGTTGATCTTAAAACTGCCCAAATCTCCTTCTTTGTGTTTCCTTACGGAAACCGTGCCGTTATCAGCTTCTTTTTCGCCTATAATAATCATATAAGGCACCTTCATCACTTCGGCATCGCGGATTTTTCTACCAACCTTTTCATTTCGCAAATCAACGGTAGCGCGAATATCCGAAATATCGAGCAAATTTAAAACTTTTTTTGCATATTTTTCATATTTTTCGCTAATAGGCAAAATTTTAACTTGTTCCGGTGTCAGCCATAGCGGAAAATTACCGGCTGTATGTTCCAACAAAATAGCGATAAATCGTTCCATAGAACCGAATGGCGCCCGGTGTATCATCACCGGACGATGTGCTTTGTTGTCAGCGCCGGTATAAGTCAAATCAAAACGCTCCGGCAGATTGTAATCGACTTGAATGGTACCTAATTGCCAACTGCGACCCAAAGCATCTTTGACCATAAAATCTAATTTTGGTCCGTAAAAGGCAGCTTCGCCGTATTCGGTAACGGTGTTCAATTTTTTATCTTTTGCCGCTTGTATAATGGCTTGCTCAGCTCGTTCCCAATTTTCATCACTGCCTATATATTTACTGTGATCTTCTTTGTCTCGAAGTGAAATTTGTGCTGTAAAATTTTCAAATCCCAATGAACCGAATACATACATAACCAAATCGATAACTTTTTTAAATTCGTCGAGCAGTTGGTCGGGTGTACAGAATATATGTGCATCGTCTTGGGTGAAACCGCGAACGCGGGTCAATCCGTGTAATTCGCCGCTTTGTTCGTAGCGGTAAACCGTACCGAACTCGGCAAATCGTACCGGCAAATCTTTATAACTGTATGGTTTGGTTTTAAATATTTCGATATGGTGCGGACAATTCATGGGTTTGAGCAAAAACTCTTCGCCTTCCTTAGGTGTTTGAATCGGCTGAAAACTATCTTGTCCGTATTTTTCGTAGTGTCCGGAAGTAACATAGAGATTTTTATGACCTATATGCGGTGTAACCACTTGTTGATAACCGGCTTTTTTCTGTGCTTTTTTCAAAAAGTTTTCCAAACGTTCGCGCAAAGCGGCACCTTTGGGCAACCACAACGGCAAACCTTGACCTACGGTGTTTGAAAAAGCGAACAATTCTAATTCTTTGCCCAATTTACGATGGTCGCGTTTTTTGGCTTCTTCGAGCAATGCTAAATGTTCTTTAAGCAGTTTTTGTTTAGGGAATGAAATACCGTAAACTCTTGTCAATTGCGGTTTGGTTTCATCGCCTCGCCAGTAAGCACCGGCTACATTGAGCAGTTTGACGGCTTTAATCAATCCGGTATGCGGAATATGTCCGCCGCGACATAAATCGGTAAAATCGTCGTGGTCGCAAAAACTGATTTCACCATCATTCAAATTTTCAATTAACTCGATTTTGAACGGATTTTTCTCTTTTTGATACAAATCCAAAGCGTCTTTTTTAGAGACTTTTCGCAACTTAAATTGGTGTTTACCTTTGGCAATTTCCAGCATTTTCTTTTCGATTTTTTCAAAATCTTTTTCAGAAAATTGCCGGTCACCAAAATCAACATCATAATAAAATCCGCTATCAATAGCCGGTCCTATGGTTAATTTGGCTTCGGGATAATATTTTAAAATAGCTTGTGCCATCAAGTGAGCCGATGAGTGCCAAAAAGTTTTTTTACCTTCGTCGTCGTTCCACGTATATAAAACCAAACTACCATCGTTAGTTAAAGGGGTGCTTGTTTCCACTTTTTTATCGTTAAACTTGGCTGAAATGACATTGCGTGCCAAAGCTTCGCTGATATCTTTTGCTACTTCGTAAGGTGTTACACCGCCGGGATATTCTTTGATGCTGCCGTCCGGTAAGGTAATTTTGATGTTCATGTTATTAAGTTGAAAGTTAAAAGTTGAAAGTTGGGTGCAAATTTAATACAAAAATTCATATACATTATTATATTAATGATTATAATCAAACAACGGGCTGAAATTTCAGCCCGTTGTTTGATTATAAAAATAAGTATTTTTAGGCTTCGTCAGCCGGATTTTCCGTTGCTGTTTCATCTGTTGTTTCCGCAGTCTCATCATTTTCGGCTAGCTTTTCTTCTTTTCCGCTAATATCATTGACCTTTTCGGTTACTTTATCGGCTACTTCCGATGCTTTATCCGAAACTTTTTCGACCACACTTGCGGCTTTTTCGCGCAAATCTTTGGTTTCTTCCATCAAATCTTCTCCGGCTTTTTTCAAACCTTCGGTTACTTCACTTGCCACTTCTTTGGTTTTTTCTGTTACATCTTCCAAAACATCAGCGGCTTTCTCTCGCAAATCTTTGGTGCTTTCTTTCAAATCCTCACTGATTTTATCAAATTTTTCATCGGCAACTTTGGCCGTTTTTTCTACAAATTCGTTAGCATCTTCGGCTAATTCTTCGGCTTTTACTTTGGCTTGACCGAACATTTTTTTTAATGAATCCATTAATCCCATAATAGTTGTATTTTAAATTAGTTAATTTGTTGCAAATTTACATTTTTTTTTGTTATTCAACAGATGTTAGGTGTTAAATATAGTGTGCAAAAAAATTAAGCTT
>JALVKK010000344.1 GCA_027033875.1 Flavobacteriales bacterium | reverse complement strand
AATTTCTGCCAATTTTCTAGCTATTTTTAATTTGTCATTGTTTGGTAATTTTTTGAATTCAGAAATTAAAGTGTCAATGTATCTGAAAGCATTTTCAAAATGTGTGGTTGGAAAGAATTGTTTACCTTTCTTACTGATTTCTACTTTTCTTTTTTCTCCAGCCCAAACATAAATATCTTGAAATAGATGTTTGTGAATTTCAAAAAGAGTTTCAATTCCTTTTATCTTAATAGGATTTTCATAAAGTTCTTGAATTCGTTTTGTTACAACTACACTTTCATAGAAAAATAAATCATCGGGGTCAGTAATTCCTGCTAAATTTTTTAGAATTCCTGTTTTTGGGTCAATGTAGGTGAATTCAGGGTCGAGATATTTATAATCATCATACATAGGATTTTTCCTTTGTAAATTTTATTAACTCAGATAATGAAATTTTTCCGGTTACGTAATCTCTGATTATTTCAATTCCTTTTTGAGTTGGTTCAAAACCTTCAAACATATTGCTTCCAATTGCGTTGGCAGTCATTTCCAAAGTTTTCATATCGGAAAATTTTACTCCCATAATTGTCAATTTGTTACGGTCTATTTCAATTGTTCTAAACATATTTCATATATTTTAATCAAGACAAATTTAATCATTTTTTCTGAAATAGAATTTTGATTTTACCCAAATGTTGCACAACGTTACAATAAAATAAACTGCTGAGCGCCTTTAGGTGCGACATCTTTGTAACGTTACAATAAAATAAACTGCTGAGCGCCTTTAGGTGCGATATCTTTGTAACGTTTTTATATTATTTTCAATGTTACTGCTGTTACAAAAATGACATTTCTCAATTTTATTGAAATTAAGTATTTAGAATGATTCTTTTTGTTAATAAAAAATGTCATTCGTCAGTTTGTAAGTGGGAGATAGGTTTTACTTTTGAGAAAACTAAGAGAAAATACATATATTTATGAGCAAATTAAGTCGTAGAGATTTTATCAAAATATCGGGAACGGCAACTGCCGGTTTGGCTATGACGCCACCGTTGACCAGTATTATGGGGGCTATTTTCGGCGAAGAGAAAACACCGCATTTATTGGAAAACGAAGCCATTAAAACACCTACAATTTGTGAAGTGTGTTTTTGGAACTGTGCCGGCTGGACTTATACCGATAAGGAAGGTAAAATACATAAAATTATCGGAAATGATATCGATCCGCACTCAAACGGACGTTTATGTCCGCGAGGAACAGGCGGATTGGGTATGTATTACGATGAAGACCGTCTGAAAAAACCTTTGATTAGGGTTAAAGGTAAAGACGGTAAACAAGAATTTAAAGAAGCTACTTGGAAAGAAGCTTTTGATGTCATCATCAAAGGCATGAAAGATATTGAAAAAAAATACGGCAAAGAAAGTATGGCGTTGCTTTTCCATGGTAAAACCGGTCCGCATTTTGAACATTTGTTTAAGGCATGGGGGTCGGATACCATGGGCGAACCTGCCGGAGCGCAGTGTTTGATAACCCGTGAAGCCGGATTTATCGCTACTTACGGTGCCGGATTGGCTTCGCCGGAGCCTACCGATGTACGAAATACCGATTGTTTGGTATTGATAGGAAATCATATCGGTGAGAACATGCACAACGGACACGTTCAAGAAGTATCGCAGTTGATTGATAGAGGTGGTACGATTATCACGGTTGATCCGCGTTTTTCTACCATGGCGGCACATTCCACCAAATGGTTACCGATTAAACCTTCTACTGATATTGCTTTGTTGTTGGCTTGGATGAATGTTATTATCAACGAAGGTTTGTATGATAAAGATTATGTTGCGCAATATACTTACGGTTTTGATTTACTCAAAGATCATGTGCAACAGTACACACCCGAATGGGCGGCAAGTATTACCACGATACCTGCCGGTGATATTTATGAAACGGCTCGTATGATTGGTGGTGCGTCGCCGCGTGTGATTATCCACCCGGGACGTCATACCGCTTGGTATGGCGATGATACCCAACGTACCAGAGCTATTGCTATCTTAAATGCAATACTCGGTTCATGGGGACGAGAAGGCGGATTTTATTTTCCTGAAAAACTCAAATTACCGAAAGAAGCGCATCCACCGTTTCCGAAACCTAAATGGTCGTGGAAAACGATTTCGCGTGATAAGCACAAATTGGCAATCATGGGTATTACCAATGAGATTATCGACCATGCTTTACCTGAATACA
>JALVKK010000343.1 GCA_027033875.1 Flavobacteriales bacterium | reverse complement strand
GACCCGGAATCCGATACGGTTCCCAGTTCTGATAAACAGTGGGTTCTCGCTCGTTTGTTGGTTGACGATTTAAAAGAAATCGGTATGCAAGAGGTTGAAATAGACGATAAGGGCTACGTCTATGCCACTTTGCCTGCCAATACGGACAAACAAGTACCCGTTATCGGATTTATCGCCCACATGGATACCGCACCTGACTACAGTGGCGCTAATGTCAATCCGCAATTTGTCGAAAAGTATGACGGAAGTGATATCGTATTAAACAAAGAAAAAGGCTTAATTTTATCGCCGGATTATTTTCCCGAATTAAAAAAATATATAGGTCAAACACTCATTCATACCGATGGTAATTCGCTACTCGGTGCCGACGATAAAGCCGGTATAGCGGAAATCGTCGATGCAATGGCATACTTGATTAAACATCCCGAAATAAAACACGGCAAAATCAGAGTCGGCTTTAATCCGGACGAAGAAATCGGTTTGGGTGCTCAAAATTTCAATGTTAAAAAATTCGGTGCCGATTGGGCTTATACCATGGACGGTTCGACAGTTGGTGAATTTGAATACGAAAATTTTAATGCCGCAGGTGCCAAAGTTAAAATTAACGGTAAAAGCGTACACCCGGGCTATGCCAAAAATAAAATGATTAATTCTATGACGATAGCCGCCGAATTTATCAAAGCTTTTCCCAAAGATGAAACACCGGAAGCAACCGAAGGCTACGAAGGCTTTTATCACTTGCACAATATGAAAGGAGATGTGGAATTGACCGAATTGGAATATATTATCCGCGATTTTGACCGTGAAAAGTTTGAAGAACGCAAAAAATATTTTGAAAAAATAACATCTGATTTAAATAAAAAATACGGCGAAGGAACGGTTGAACTGGCATTGAAAGACCAATATTTTAATATGCGCGAAAAAGTAGAACCGGTCAAACACGTCATTAGCATTGTTGTAGAAGCTATGACCGATTTAGGCATAAAACCTATCATCAAACCCATTCGCGGCGGTACGGACGGTGCGCAATTGTCATTTATGGGCTTAGCTTGTCCCAATATATTTGCCGGCGGATTAAATTTTCACGGTCCTTACGAATTTGTTCCCGTTGAATCCATGCAAACAGCCCGTGATTTAATCATCAAAATTATTGAAAAAACCTATCAAAATTACGGAAAATAATTAACTTACAACCTGCTTATCAATAAGCAGGTTGTTTTTGTTAAACCATAATATAAAGAACATGAAAGACAACAAGTTTATCCATAGACATCTCGGACCTCGCAATGAAGATTTGCCTGCTATGTTTCAGACTATCGGTGTTACGGACATGGAACAGTTGATATACGAAACCATTCCGGATAATATCCGTCTAAAAAAAGATTTGGATTTACCACCGGCAATGAGCGAACCGGAGTTTATGACTCATATTCATCAATTATCCGAACAAAATAAAATTTTCAAAACATTCATAGGTTTCGGTTACTACCGTACCGCTATCCCCGGAGTTATTCAGCGCAATATTTTGGAAAATCCGGCTTGGTACACTTCATATACCCCCTATCAACCCGAAATTTCGCAAGGTCGTTTGGAAGCTTTGCTTAACTATCAGACCATGCTTACCGAACTGACGGGATTGGATATTGCCAACGCTTCTTTATTGGACGAAGCAACCGCAGCCGCCGAAGCTATGTTGATGTTTTATAATACCCGCAACCGTCAACAAAAAAAAGCCGGGGTTAAACGCTTCTTCGTCGATCAAGATATTTTTCCGCAAACTTTAGCGGTGCTTCAAACCAGAGCAAAAGCATTGGATATCGAAATTATCAAAGGCGATTATAGGAATGTTATGATTGACGAAAGTTATTTCGGAGCAATTGTACAATATCCGTCTGCAACGGGCAAAATCAATGAATACAAAGAATTTGGCGACACATTACATAATTTGGATATAGCTTTGGTCGTTGCCGCCGATTTAATGGCATTAAGCCTATTAACGCCACCCGGCGAATGGGGCGCCGACGTAGTTGTCGGCAGTACACAACGATTCGGCTTACCAATGGCTTACGGCGGACCGCATGCCGGTTATTTTGTTGCCAAAGAATCCTACAAACGACATATCCCCGGACGTATCATAGGCGTTAGCCTCGATGCACAAGGCAACAAAGCGCTACGTATGGCACTTCAGACCCGTGAACAACATATCAAACGCGAAAAAGCCACTTCCAATATTTGTACGGCACAAGTCTTGTTGGCGGTGCTTTCGGGTATGTATGCCGTATATCAAGGTCCGGAAGGACTGAAAAAAATTGCCGGTCAAATACACGATTTGACCAAAAAATTATATTTCGGCTTAATAAAACTCGGTTACAAACCCGTAAACGATGTCTTTTTTGATACGCTTTTAATTCCCGCAAAAGTCGATAATATCAAACCGGTTGCCGAAGCTAATCAAATAAATTTCAATTATTTTCACGGCGATGAATTAGTTGCTGTTTCTCTTGACGAACTTACAACCGAAACCGATATTGAAAAAATATTGCAGATTTTTGCTTTTGATAAAAAATTACCTGAAACAAAAGATGATTTTGTCGTTATCCCCGACAGATTGTTGCGTTCGGATGACTTTATGCAACAAGAGGTGTTTAAGAGCTATCAGTCGGAGACCGAAATGATGCGATATATCAAAAAACTCGAAAGGCGAGATTTATCCTTAACCCAATCGATGATACCGCTCGGTTCGTGTACCATGAAACTCAATGCCGCTACGGAAATGTTTCCGATTAGTTGGGACAGATGGCACGCATTGCACCCTTTTGTCCCGCAAGAACAAGCTGCCGGATATATGACTGTTATAGAAAATTTAAAAAATTATCTAAAAGAAATCACCGGTCTTGATGCAGTGAGCTTACAACCGAATTCCGGTGCCTCCGGTGAATATGCGGGTTTGTTAGCCATTAAAAAATACCACGAAAGTCGCGGGGAAGCCAAACGGAATATCGCTTTGATACCGGCTTCGGCTCACGGTACCAATCCGGCTTCGGCAGTTATGGCAGGGCATAAAGTTGTTGTCGTTAATACAACACCAGAAGGTAATATTGATGTTGCCGATTTACGCGCAAAAGCCGAACTTTATAAAGATACCTTATCCGTTTTTATGGTAACTTATCCCTCTACACATGGTGTTTTCGAATCGGCGATTAAAGAGATGACGAATATTATTCACCAAAACGGCGGACAAGTCTATATGGACGGGGCTAATATGAATGCACAAGTCGGCTTGACCAGTCCGGCTATCATCGGTGCCGATGTGTGTCATCTTAATTTACACAAAACCTTTGCGATACCTCACGGTGGCGGTGGTCCCGGAGTCGGTCCTATTGCCGTTAAAAAACATCTGGCGGAATTTTTGCCTGCTCACCCTTTGATTAAAACCGGCGGTAGTAGAGGCAGTACTGTTGCCGCAGCACCATACGGGTCTGTTTTAGTCAGCATTATCTCTTATGCTTATATCCGAATGTCCGGAGCCGAAGGCTTGAAAAAAGCAACCGAATATGCTATTCTCAATGCCAATTATCTCGAAGCTCTGCTCAAAGATTATTATCCGGTACTATATACCGGTGAACGCGGTAGAGCCGCACATGAATTTATAGCCGATTGTCGTTTATTTAAAGAAAAAGGTGTAACTGTGATGGATATTGCCAAACGCTTGATGGACTACGGGTATCATGCCCCGACGGTCTCATTTCCCGTACACGATACACTGATGATTGAACCTACTGAAAGTGAAAGCAAGAAAGAATTAGATCGTTTTGCAGAAGCCATGATCAGTATTCGAAAAGAGATTGATGATATAAAAGATGATAAAACCGACAATCCGCTCAAAAATGCACCTCATACCCAAGATATGCTGACAAATGATGTTTGGTTTCACCAATATTCCCGTCAAAAAGCAGCTTTTCCGTTGCCGTATATCAGGGAAAATAAATTTTGGCCGGCAGTTGCCCGTGTGGACGATGCATACGGTGATCGTAATTTACACTGCACTTGCGATCCGATAGAAACATATCGAGAATAGTAGAAATTTTGCATCGCAACCTTGAATTGAAAAATTGAAATCTAAAAGTTGCATTTGCTGATTGAATCTACCACCAAAATTTTTTTAAATAAAAATTGCATAAATAATCTAATAATGTTTATCTTTGCACCGGCAAGTCCTACACGACCAGCTCCTTTTGAATCCCCCAGGGCAGGAATGCAGCAAGGGTAGAAAGTTGTAGCGGTGCGATGTAGGTAGCTTGCCGTTTTTTTTTTGTCTGTTTTTTTGACAAATTCGTTTTATACGATAATTAATAATGTAAAAAATGTCTCAAAATCAAAAAGTCGTATTACTAACCGGTGCTTCCGGTGGATTAGGTTCCGCAATTGCCCGGCATTTGTCTCTAAATAATTATAAAGTTTACGGTACAGCACGTAAAAAACAATCTTCAGAACATTATATTTGGGTACCAATGGATTTGTCAAATAGCCAATCTATTGACGAAGCGGTAAGATACGTTTTATCAAAAGAACAAACAATTGACATCTTAATCAATAATGCCGGTATTGGAACAACAGGAAGTATCGAAGAAACACCGGTGAACGATATTAAAAAGGTTTTTGAAGTAAATTTATTCGGACCTGTTGCGCTCATTCAAAAAGTATTACCTGTTATGCGTCGTCAACAAGCCGGTATTATCATAAATATCAGTAGTATTGCCGGCTATACAGGCTTGCCTCTCAGAGGTTTTTATTCGGCTACAAAATCAGCTGTTATGCGTGTAAGTGAAGCTTTAAGCAGCGAAGTTAAACAGTTTAATATCAAGGTTATAGATATAGCACCCGGTGATTTTAGAACGGATATTGCTGCCGGTCGGTTATACACCGGAACTAACGAAAAATCTCCTTATAAAGCCGATTATTCACGAATCTTAAAAATGATTGACGAAGAAGTCGAAAAAGGTTTAAATCCTGAAATTCTCGGACAAAAAATCAGTAAAATATTAAGAAAAAAACAACCTAAACTTCGCTACAATGTCGGTCTGTTTTTGCAACGGCTTACCCCCTATTTGCTCTGTGTACTATCCGGACGTTTCTTTGAAAAATTAATCAACAAACACTACGGTATCAAACAGAAACCTTGATCTTATTTATTGAACGAAATTTGTTTGAACAAAAGATTTTTTTTATAATTTTACACCCCTTTCAAATCTGATTTATATGTTGAAAAAATTGATTGTAATACTGATATTTATTTTGAGTTTTATTACCTGTCAAAATCAAAAACAAACCGGTAACTTATTGATAAAAGGAACTGTTAAAGGCTTACGTCTCGGCAGTTTACAAATCAAAAAATTACAAAATGACAGCTTGGTTACTTTAGATTCCATTAAGGTTGACGGTAATGAAAATTTTGAATTTCATACAACTATAGATGAACCTCAATTAATGGTTTTGGAATTACCCGAAGTTAAAGACGGACGGATATTATTTTTTGCCGATCTTAATGACACCATACGCATTTTTACTTATGTTGAAAGTTTCGGTTTGACACCTATTGTCAAAGGCGGGGTAAATCAAATCGAAAAAAATGCTTATGACAAAATGATAAAGCAATTTAACGACAAAGAGATGGATTTGTTTAAAGCTAAATTTGAAGCGGCAAAACAGCATTTAAGTCAAAAAGCTGATTCTTTGGGAACAAAATTGGAAAAATTGCAATACAAACGTAAACTTTATACTCTAAATTTTATTTTTAGAAATAAAGACAAAGCTATTGCGCCTTATATAGCTATGATGGAATTTTACGATAACCCGAAAGCTTTGGATACTATCTATAAAATATTACCCGAAACAATAAGGCAATCAATATATGCCAAAGAAATCAAAAAAATATTAGACCGAAAGCTCTAATGCGTACCAGCCTGTTTATCATAGTTTTATATTTTTCAACATCGATTGTTTTTGCTCAAAAAACAGTGCTTGAAACTTCCGGCGATGTCTTGCAATTTGTCTTGCCGGCTACGGCTCTGACTTCAACTTTTTTTTATCAAAACAATGATAAACCTTATTGGCAATTTATTAAAAGTTATGCGATTACTGTTGCAAGTGTTCACACTTTAAAACGTATCATCAATAAACCACGTCCCAACGGCGGACAATACGCTTTTCCGTCCGGTCATACAGCATCGGCATTTTCCGGAGCTGCTTTCTTACAAAGACGTTATGGATGGAAAATAGGGATACCGGCATATCTACTGGCTGGTTTTACAGGCTACACAAGAATTAAAGCTAATAAACATGATATTTATGATGTGCTTGCCGGTGCAAGTATTGGTGTTATTAACGCTTATATTTTTGTGAAACCGATGCAAAAAAATAGGAATAAGACGTTGAGTATCAACGTATATATAAATGGTGAGTATTATTATGCCGGATTAAATTACCGCTTTTGATTTATTCAGAACTTTCATTATTGTTTTTAAAACCTTTAAACCTGTAATCTTCAATACTTTTTCCCTTATAGCGATGATACAAAAATAAAGGTAAAAGGATAAAGACCATAAACAATACACCTGATCCCATTATTTTTGCGTAAAATTTGT
>JALVKK010000342.1 GCA_027033875.1 Flavobacteriales bacterium | reverse complement strand
GAAGATTATTTGGGACATTCTGTAACCGAAGCCGTTATCACGGTACCGGCATATTTTAACGACTCACAACGTCAAGCTACTAAAGAAGCCGGTGAAATTGCCGGATTGAAAGTCAGACGTATCATTAACGAACCGACAGCAGCTGCTTTGGCTTACGGTTTGGACAAATCGGATAAAGAAAAGAAAATAGCCGTATTTGACCTCGGTGGCGGAACTTTCGATATTTCTATATTGGATATAGGCGAAGGCGTTACCGAAGTGTTGTCAACTGCCGGTGATACGCACCTCGGTGGTGATGATTTTGATCAACGCATTATCGATTGGTTAGCTGATGAATTTAAAAAAGATGAAGGCGTTGACTTAAAACAAGACCCGATGGCTTTGCAACGCCTGAAAGAAGCAGCCGAAAAAGCCAAAATCGAGTTATCTTCTTCTACCGAAACCGAAATCAATTTACCATATATCACGGCAACGGCTTCCGGACCTAAACACTTAGTAAAAAAATTGTCGAGAGCCAAATTTGAACAACTAACCGCCGATTTGATCAATCGAGCCATGAAACCGGTAAAAGAAGCTTTGGAACAAGCCGGTTTAAAACCTTCCGATATTGACGAAGTCATTTTGGTCGGTGGTTCTACAAGAATACCAAAAGTAGTGGAAGAAGTTGAAAAATTCTTTGGTAAAAAAGCCTCTAAAAACGTCAATCCCGACGAAGTAGTCGCCAAAGGAGCCGGTATCCAAGGTGCCGTATTGACCGGTGATGTGCAAGATGTGTTATTGCTCGACGTAACACCGTTATCACTCGGTATCGAAACCATGGGAGGCGTATTTACCAAATTAATAGAAGCCAACACAACCATACCGACCAAAAAATCACAAATATTCTCAACGGCACAAGACAATCAACCCAGTGTTGAGATTCACGTTTTGCAAGGTGAAAGACCTATGGCAAAAGACAATAAAACCATCGGTCGCTTCCACTTAGACGGTATTCCGCCTGCTCGTCGCGGCGAACCGCAAATTGAAGTTACCTTTGATATCGATGCCAACGGTATCATACACGTTACGGCTATGGATAAAAAAACCGGCAAATCAAAAGATATCAGAATAGAAGCATCCAGCGGTTTGAGCAAAGAAGAAATAGAAAGAATGAAAAAAGAAGCCGAAGCCAATGCCGAGGCTGACAGACAAGCCAAAGAAAAAGTTGAAAAACTCAACAAAGCCGATGCAACTGCATTCCAAATGGAAAAATTAGTCGAAGAACACAAAGACAAAATCTCCGACGAACATAAAAAAGCCGTTGAAGATATGGCAAAAAAACTCAGAGAAGCCTATGATAAACAAGATGCCGATATGGCTGAAGCCACTACCAAAGAAGCAGAAGAATTGATGATGAAAATAGGACAGGAAATTCAAAATGCCGCACAAGCATCAGGTAGTGCAGGCACCCAACAAGCACAAGAAGCAAGTAACGAAAACAAAGGAGAAGATGATGTGCAAGATGTGGATTTTGAAGAAGTAAATTAATTTTGCTATAAATATTCATCACATAAAAGCGCTGAGTGTTATTACACTTGGTGCTTTTTTTTACAAAAATAAATTATTGTAAATAATCTTATTTAAATCAGAAAAACTGTTTTTATTTAGATTTAATAAGCCGGTGATTTTATCAAAAACTTTTATTATTTCTTTAATATCAGTTTCTTTAACAGATTTTCATTTGTGAACCAAGCTATTTCTCAACCTCTTTAGTTATTTTTCTGTTTTGAACAGCCAAACTGCTGTTGAAATAAACATTAATATAATGGAAGCTTTTGTCGATATGCGTAAATTTATTTTGAAAAACGCAACTATATTTCAACGTCTAGATAAAATTGAATAAAAACAAATTGAAAACGATCATAAATTTGAACTTTTATTTCAAGCACTTGAAAATAAGAACTTAAACCCAAAACAAGGAATTTTTTATGACGGACAAATATTTGACGCTTATAAATTCGTTAGCGGTTATTGAAAGAAAAAGAAAATTTCCAGCATTAAAAAATTAGATTATCTTTGTGAAAAGGATTTTTTAATGAGTAAAATTGAACGAAATACGCAAGTTGATTTTTATAACAGAGTTATCGCTTTATTGAAAGAAGCTCGAAAGAATGTTGTTCAGGCTGTCAATAAAACAATGGTTTACACCTATTTTGAAATAGGAAGAATTATTGTTGAAGAAGAGCAAAATGGAAAAGCGAGAGCTGCTTATGGAAA
>JALVKK010000341.1 GCA_027033875.1 Flavobacteriales bacterium | reverse complement strand
ATATAACGTTCCGTATCAAAAGGAGCGGCATAAATATATGCTTCATCGCCGGTATCTGCCGCAGCTGTGGTTACTTTGCTGTGATAAGTTATACCCGGTATTTGCGGTTCGGTTTTGATGACTTTGGTCGGTTCGCCGATATGTGTGCCACGTTTTAAATAAATGTCAATGCGGTTGTCATTAAAGTTAAAATCCCACGCGCCGGTACCGTAATAATTGCCTATATCTTCAACAGGCCAACTACCCGGAGCCGGATACCGCCAGCCGTTAAGTTCCATAATCAACTGTCCGGATACTTTTTTAATGCCGTTACGTTGTAGCGCTCTGATAGCTTCGTCCATCAATTTGTTGTAATCTTCCCCCATTCGTGGAGACCCAAAACTCGGATCACCGGAAGGTTGAATGATTAAATCGCCATAAAGGATATCGTCAACAATCTTACCGCTGTAAACTATTTTGGTATTAAACCTGAAATCTTTACCAAGCCGGTGAACAGCAGTCAAAGTATAAAGCAGTTTTAAATTGGACGCCGGTGCAAAACTCCGCTTTGCATTTACATTGACAACTTCTTTCCCTGTTTCTAAATTACGAACGGAAATGCCGTAATGGGCAAATTTTAATTCGGGGGTATTTTTAAACGTTTGGAGGAGTTTGTCAAAATTATCCTTTTTATTTTTGGTTTGCCCAAAAATAGATAGGAAACTGATTATAAATAAGATGTTTAGTAGTTTTTTCATTGGATAAAGGTATGATTATTTGTTGTGAATTTATTAGTTTGTTTAATTATATTTTGTTTAAGAGCCAGTCAATTGCATTGAGCTGTTTTACGCCATTATGATTTCCTGTTTCATAGTCCATTGTAATAAGTAAACGTTCATTGAAATCCCGTATTTTTTTAAACGGAGCAAGTTCCCGTTCAAGCGTTTTGGGATCTTTTACCGTATAGGCTACTTGTATATATTTCGTATAGCCGTTATTATCTCTTACAACAAAATCGACTTCAAGATTATTTGTTTTACCAACCCAAATTTGATAATTTTGGCGTAATAATTCGAGATAGATTATGTTTTCCAATAGATGTCCCGTATCTGTTGCAAGTTCTTTTCCTAATAAAGCATATCGAAACCCCAAATCCACGAGATAGTATTTTTCTTGTGTTGCCAAATGTTGTTTCCCTTTTATATCATATCTGCCTACTTTATAAAACAGAAAAGCTTCTACAAGTGTTTCTATGTATTTTGATACGGTTTTATTGTCAATTTTTTTGCCGTTGGCAGTCAGAACCTTTGCAATATTTCTTGCCGAAACTTGTGAGCCGATACTGTCAATTAAAAACTTAATGACTTCATTGTATGATGTTTCATAAAAAATAGTATGTCTTTTTCTGATGTCATTTTCATAAATGTTTTTAAAAACGGTTTTTAAATATTCATAAACATAGTTTTCTCCGTTTTTGAGCAATCCTACAGCTTCGGGAAATCCTCCGATACGCATATATTCGGCAAAATACCTGTCAGGATTTGCAGTCTTTCCTGTAAACTCTAAAAATTCTGCAAATGAAAATGGTAAGACGTTGATTTCAAACGACCTACCTGTCAACAAAGTTGCTAATTCACTCGATAATAGGTAAGCATTAGAACCGGTAACATATAAATCTATATAAGGAGTTACAAATAAGCCTTCCAGTAATTTTTCAAACTCTGGTATGTTTTGAACTTCATCGATAAAAACATAATTGGTTTTATTATTTTGGAGTAATGATTGGATATAATCATATATTTCTTTCCAATTTTTTTCAGCGAGAAATCTAAATTCCGGCAAATCCATATTAATAGAAATTAGAGAGGTGTCCGGATTTTCTTTTTTTAACAATTCTTGAAATTGTAAAAGTAAAGTCGATTTGCCTGCACGTCTAACACCTGTAACAACCTTTATGAAGTTTTTGTCTTTTAGGACAAGAAGTTTATCTAATAATTTTTTTCTTAAAAGTTTTTGCATATATGTTTTTATATCTCTTTTGCAAAACTAATCAAAATTCCTCAAAGTTTCAAAAAACGACAAGTTTGAGGAATTTTAATGTTTTTTCTCTAATTATCTTCAAACTTATTCGCCAATTGTCCGCAGGCGGCATCGATATCTTGTCCTTTGCTTCTTCGCAAGGTAACGGTAATGCCGGCATTTTTTAAAGCTTTTTTGTAGGCTTCCAGCACTTGGTCGTCTGCTTGTTGAAATTGATTCGTGTCGTCTATCGGGTTGTA
>JALVKK010000340.1 GCA_027033875.1 Flavobacteriales bacterium | reverse complement strand
GGGATTTTCTTCTCTAAAACGCTTGACGGCTGTTTTAAGACTACCGTAAGTACCGCCCCAACCGACAACAAGCAAATCGCCTTCTTGATCAAATTCGGCTTTAAGCGGTGGAATAAAATCTTTAACTTTACGAACTTTTTCGGCTCTAAGCTCAACCATTTCCTGGTGATTTATCGGGTCGTGCGAAACAGTTCCTTCCAATTTATCTTTTTCCAACCCGCCTATAACGTGTTCCAATCCTGGTGTTCCGGGTATTGCCCAAGGACGTGCCAAAGTTTTGGGGTCGCGTTTGTACGGATGAAAATCTTCGACAAATTTGGTAACTTGATAATTATCAATTTCCGGCATTTCATCTAATGTTTTAATTCGCCAAGGTTCCGAACCGTTACCTATATAGCCGTCAGTCAATAAAATAACCGGCGTCATGTGTTCCAAAGTCAATTTGGCTGCCATATACGCCATATCATAACTGTCGGCAGGCGATTTGGCTGCAATGACAATTACCGGACTTTCACCGTTACGACCGTACATGGCTTGCATCAAATCGGATTGTTCTGTTTTGGTAGGCAAACCGGTTGATGGACCGCCGCGTTGTACATCTACAACGACCAAAGGTATTTCCAACATTACTGCCAATCCCAGTGCTTCACCTTTAAGTGCCAAACCGGGACCGGAAGTGGTTGTAGCCGCTAATTTTCCCGCAAAAGACGCACCAATTGCCGAACTGATACCGGCAATTTCGTCTTCTGCCTGAAATGCTTGAACATTCAAATGACGCCATTTGACCAATTCGTGTAAAATATCGGTTGCCGGTGTAATGGGATAAGAACCTAAAAATAAATTTAATCCGGATTTTTCGGCTGCTGCCATCAAACCCCAAGCTGTCGCTTGATTACCCATAATAATACGGTAAGTCCCTTTTTTCTTTTCGGCTTCACCTATAATATAATGTACCGGCATCAGTTCCAATGTATCAGCAAAATTATAACCTGCTTTTAAGGCTTTAATATTAGCATCAACGACAACCGGTTTCTTTTTAAATTTATTTTTTAAAAACTCTTCGGTGTATTTAGGATTTTTACTATATAACCAATATAACATGCCCAAAGCAAACATGTTTTTACTTCGAGTCATGCTTTTGCTGTCCAATCCGGTATCTTTTAAGGCTTCACGCGTCAATGAAGTCATTGGAACGGGAACAACGTGATAATTGGACAAAGAACCGTCTTCCAAAGGATTGGAATCATATTTGGCTTTTTGC
Source organism: Flavobacteriales bacterium (assembly GCA_027033875.1). GTDB lineage: Bacteria > Bacteroidota > Bacteroidia > Flavobacteriales > Flavobacteriaceae > WGBX01. The sequence continues at coordinate 1,001 of JALVKK010000340.1, read as the reverse complement.
AAATTGCTTCTCGTAAAAGCATCGGCATCTACTATTACCATTTGTCCGAGTTTCAAATCCTTGATATTGGTTTTTAAAGCAGCTGGATTCATCGCCACTAATAAATCCAAATCATCGCCGGGTGTGCTAATCTCAGTTTGCCCGATATTAACTTGAAAACCTGAAACACCGTATAAACTACCTTGCGGCGCTCTGATTTCAGATGGATAATTAGGAAAAGTTGCGACATCGTTACCTAACAATGCTGCGGAAGTAGAGAACTGCGTGCCGGTCAGTTGCATACCGTCGCCGGAGTCCCCCGCAAATCGGATCACGACGTGATCGAGTGTTTTTGTATCTTTTTGTAAAGCTTCTGTGCTCATGAAATTATGTTTTTTTCAGTATTTCGACAAAAATAGAAAAATAAAGATAGGAGCATATTGACTTTTGTTATTTTTTTTTAAAACTATTTACTTTTTTTTATAGTCAAAAATATCAATGATTATTTTGTCAAAATAGCATTTTCATGGCAATTTTTTGTTTATTTTTTAGCAAATAAGTTAGACCTGCCAAATTTTGAAAATCCGGCAGGTCTAAAAAGTTACAAATCATTCATAAAAAAAATCAATGTTTGATAATTTTTTTAACAAACATACCTTTTCCAGTTTTTATCTTTAATAAATACGTACCTGAAGCAAAATCGGATACTTGATAAATTCCGGAAGGATGATACGGCATTTCGGCTTGAAACTGTCCAATACTATTAAAAAATATAATTTTTTCAATCTTCAATTCATCTGACACTATATAAACATCATCCATTACGACTGTCGGATAAACAGTTATTTTACTCGCCCAATAATCATCAACAGCATTGGTTTGCAATAACGTAATGGTTGGTTCATCGGGTATGGTATTTGTGGCATCTGCATCAGACAAAGTCGTATAAGTCGTGCCTTGAAAATCAAAGGTTCCGGTTGCTTGATTACTAACTTGTCCGGCATCAATATCTGCTTGTGTAA
>JALVKK010000339.1 GCA_027033875.1 Flavobacteriales bacterium | reverse complement strand
GAAACTTTATTGAAACAAGGTAGAGATGAAAAAATACACCGGGCTTTTGCCGATATGAAAGATGCCAAAGCAGGTGCGGTGATATTTTATAATGCCAATCCGGTTTACAACTGTCATAAATCTGACGAAAAAGCAGCTGTTATCAAAAAAATGCCGTTGACGATTTCATTGACGGATAAAATCGACGAAACAGCCAAAAATGTTCAATATGTTTTACCGGATAACAATTTCTTGGAATCTTGGTCGGATGCCGAACCGGTTACAGGTATGTACAGTTTGGGTCAACCTACCATCAACAAATTATGGAATACGCGCCAAGCTCAAGAAAGTTTTATGAAGTGGGCAGGTATTTCAGGCTCTTTCTATGATTATATGAAGAAGAATTGGCTTGAAAATATTCTGTCTAAAAAGGAAATGCCTGCCGAAACTGAAAAAGTCAAACAACAAGACACTACGGCAGTTGAATCGCAAAGTATTAAGGATTTTACTTCCGGTTGGAATAAAGCCTTGCAAGACGGGGTTTATGAAGTTGCCGTATCAGGTGAAGCGCCCGAGTTTAATGCAGCTTATATAAAAGAAAACGAAGCCAAGATTACCAAATTTGCAAAACCTGCAGGTATGCAGTTGGCAGTATATGAAAAAGTTGGTATCGGTAGCGGATTGATGGCAAACAACCCTTGGTTGCAAGAGATGCCGGATCCTATTTCAAAAGCCACTTGGGACAATTATATTACCGTTGCGCCCAAAACCGCCAAAGAAAAAGGATGGAAACAAGAAGATGTGCTGACAGTTAAAGCAGGCGATTATGAAGTTTCTTTGCCGGTCTTGATTCAACCCGGACAAGATCCTTCAACTATCGGTATTGCATTAGGTTACGGTAGAACGGCTGCAGGTCCGGTTGCCGATCAAGTAGGTGGGGCCAATGCTGCCGGATTTGTTGGTGAAAAAGACGGACATCGTCAGTTTAGCGGTATTGCGGTTGAAATCAGCAAAACAGGTAAAACTTACCAGATTGCACAAACCCAAACACATGATACAATGGAAGGGCGTGGCGAAGATATTGCTCGTGAAACCACTTTGGCTGCTTGGAAAAAAGACAAGCATTCGGGTAACGAAAAACACGTCTTTTTCAAAGATAAATTAGAACATGTCAACTTGTACAAAAACGGTTATAATCCCGAAGACTATCCCGGACACCACTGGGGATTGGCAATCGATTACAACAAATGTACCGGTTGTAGTGCATGTATCATTGCTTGTCAAGTAGAAAACAACATTGCGATAGTCGGTAAAGAACAAGTTAGCAGACGTCGCAATATGCATTGGTTACGTATTGACCGTTACTATTCGAGCAAAGAAGACAAATTATATTCCGAAGTGGAAGACAATCCGGAAGTTTTTCACCAACCGATTATGTGTCAGCATTGTGATAATGCACCTTGTGAAAACGTTTGTCCGGTAGCCGCGACACCGCATACCAAAGAAGGTTTGAACGCTATGGCTTATAACCGTTGTATAGGAACGCGTTATTGTATGAACAACTGTCCTTACAAAGTCAGACGTTTTAATTGGTTCAACTTTGTTGAAGGAGGAGATTATAATTACTTGTTTAACGATGAAGTTAAACGTATGGTTCTCAATCCGGATGTTGTTGTCAGACAACGTGGTGTAGTTGAAAAATGTACTTTGTGTATCCAAAGAATTCAAGAAGGCAAACTCAAAGCCAAAGCAGAAGGCAGAGAGCTGCGTGACGGTGAAATAGAAGTAGCTTGCGAACAAGCCTGTCCTTCTAATGCTATTGTCTTTGGTGATACCAATATGGCTGATGCCCGTATTATTAAATTGTTCCAAGACGAACGTTCTTACGGACTTTTGGAAGAATTAAAGACTTTACCTAGCGTGGTTTATATGACCAAGGTTAGAAATAAAGATGAAGAACACAAAACTGAAGCATAAAAACTAAAATTATTCAATTATGTATAAAAAAGATGTCAGAGGCGAATTAATACTTGGGAATAAATCCTATGGAGATATTACCCGAGATATTTTAAAATCGCAAGAAGAAAAAGCCCCTTTGTGGTGGTGGCTTGCGTTTGCCTTATTTTTTGTATTGATGGCGGTTGGTCTGGGTTATTTTGTGCCGCTAACCATAAGTAAAGGTATCGGTATGTGGGGAAATAACAACCAAGTGCCGTGGGGTTGGGCAATTATCAACTTTGTATGGTGGATAGGTATCGGTCACGCCGGAACAGCTTTCTCAATATTCTTATTGGTATTCCGTCAAAAATGGCGTACGTCTATCAACCGTGCCGCAGAGGCTATGACAGTCTTTGCCGTATTATCAGCCGGTATATTCCCTGCTATTCACGTAGGACGCCCTTGGGACGAAATCTTTATTTTTCCTTACGGACCCAATTCGCGCGGTTTGTGGGTCAACTTTAATTCACCTTTATTATGGGACGTATTTGCTATCTTAACCTATCTGACTACATCCGCTATATTCTGGTATATCGGTATGTTACCGGATTTTGCGACGGTACGAGATCGTTCCAAAGGTATGAAACGCAAAATTTATAATGCCATGAGTTTCGGTTGGGTCGGTTCTATGGATAAATGGCGTAAATTTGAAGATGCTTTGGCTATCTTAGGTGGTTTGGCAATGCCCTTGGTTATTGCGGTTCACTCTATCGTATCAACAGACTTTTCAGCCGGCATCTTACCCGGTTGGCACGAAACCATCTTCCCGCCCTTCTTTGTTGTAGGAGCTATCTTCTCTGGATTTAGTATGGTGGTTACCCTAATGGTTTTAATCCGCAAAGCTTTTAAACTTCATGAATATGTTACCGATGACCACTTCGATGCGATTGCTCGTATTATTACATTTGTCAGTTTGATTATGGGATCGGCTTATTTGATTGAATTGTTTATCGCTTGGTACTCAGCCAATAAATTTGAAGATTATGTTTTTGTGCAAAATTATTTGCAAGGACATTATGCCATTCCGTATTGGTTGATGTTGATCTTTAACGCATTCTTACCGCAATTGTTCTGGATAAAAAAAGTCAGACGAAATCTATCTTTGATTTTCTGGATAACGATAGGTGTCAATATCGGTATGTGGCTGGAACGATACAATATTGTAGTGCCGCCGGCAGCAGAAGATTTCTTGCCGGCTAATTGGTTCCATTATACTTCAACCATTGTTGACAAATGGGTTTATTTGGGAACTATCGGTTTGTTTGGTGTAGGCGTGATGTTATTCATCAGATTTATCCCGATGATGGCAATGAACGAATTGAAACAACAAGCCAAACGTCATACGGAACTTAAACCGACCGAAGAACAATATCAAGAAATTAAAAACCTTATAGAAGATGAGTAAACTAGTAGCCGTATATAATGATGACCGAAAATTAATGCAAGCGGCAGAACAATTGAAAGCCGCTAACGCACCGGTCGAAGAAGTTATTACACCTTTTGTAATAGAAGAATTATTAGAAAAATTTCATGTAAAATCAAATATTCCGTTATTGGCATTTTTCTACGGATTGTTTGGGGTAACTAGTGTTTTTGCTGCATTGTATTACACTTTTGTTATCAGTTACCCTTTAAATATCGGTGGTAAACCTAATTTGAGTTTAACCTTTCCTGTTTTGATGTTTGTAGGTACGGTTTTGACAACCGTTTTAACGACCGTTGTAACATTTTTTGTTCAAACAAAGATGTATCCGGGTAAGAATCCGGAATTTGCATATCCGGGTATCAACGATGACAAAATGCTGGTTTTAATTGACAAAGCTGATTTGACACCGGATGTTGAAACCAAAGTGCGTCAAATTTTTGAAACCACCGGCGCAGAAAAAATAGATGAAGTTTAATCAATAAAAATAATACCATTGAACCCCGTAGGGGTGATATTATTGTAGAATTGTAAATGTTAAAAAGAAACAAAATGAAAAAATATATAATTTTAATATTGATTTTGGCCGGTTTGTCGTCTTGTAATCACCATCAAGAGAATACCTATTGGGATTATATGGGCGATTTTGATATGTATTATTCAAAAGCCTATGAATCATATTCCTCTAATCCTCTTTTTAAAGATGGTAAAACCATACAAAAACCGGTAAAAGGTACTATTGCCCGTGAATATATGCCGTATCCGTTTGAGAAAAGTGAGAAAGAAAAAGCCGGTGCATTGTTAAAAAATCCGTTGAAACCAACAGCTGACAATTTAGAACGTGGAAAAGCAAAATACGATGTATATTGTGCCATTTGTCACGGAAAAGAAGGTAAAGGTGACGGACATTTAACAAAACTGGAAAAAAACGGAAATAAATTATATCCGATACCTCCGGCCAATTTAACAGCCGGCTATATCCAAGCTTATCCTGACGGTACAATTTTTCACGTTATTACAAAAGGATCTGCTATCATGGGAGCGCATGCATCACAAATAAAAACGGATGACAGATGGCGAATTGTTCTTTATATTAAGAATCATTTCAAAGTAAAATAATTTAAAATTACGACAATGAAAAAAAGATTTGAATTTTCAAAAAAATTAAAAACCATCAGCTTTGTATTGATGTTGATTGGCTTAATAACCGCCGTTATGGCATTCGCAGCTGATAAACATAGATTTTGGACAAATATTTTGTATAGCAACTATATGTTTTTATTATTGGCTTTGGGTGCTGCCTTTTGGATGTCTTTGCAATATATTGCAGAAGCAGGCTGGTCGTCCGCTTTTAAACGGGTACCGGAAACCATTGCTTGTTATATTGCACCGGCGTTTATATTTATGCTGGCATTGGTATTTTTCGGTTTGAAATATGTTTATCCGTGGGCAAATCCGGAAGAACATATTGAAGATTTTTCTAAATATCACGAGTTTAAAGAGATATTGGATGTCAAAGCACCTTACCTGAATAAAAATTTCTTTATTGTAAGAACTTTGGTATTCTTTTTGGTTTGGTTCGCAACTGTCGGAATTTTGCGTAAATTATCCAAAAAAGAAGATGCTGACAAATCCGGTGCTTTGAAATGGTTTGAAAAAAGCCGGTTTTACGCCAAAGTTTATATATTCGGATTTGCATTGACTTTTATCTTTGCAGGCTTTGATTATTTAATGTCTTTGGAACCCTACTGGTACAGTACTTTATTTAGCATTAAAGAGATAATTTCTGGATTTTTTCATGCTTCGGCTTTAATCATTCTGATTGTGTATTTCTTAAACAAAAAAGCTTATTTGCCGTTTATGAACTCGTCGCATTGGCATGATTTCTCAAAATATTTATTTATGGGATCTATTTTATTTGCCTACGCATGGTATTTTCAATATATGTTAATTTGGTACGGTAATATTCCCGAAGAAGGTGAGTACTACTTTTTGAGACGATTCCATTTCTCACAATTCTTATTCACTTTGAATATCGCCATTAACTTTATGGTACCTTTCTTGGTATTGTTACCTAATAAATTGGCAAAAAATCCGAAAGTACTGGTTACGATTGCCGTTATATTGTTAGGTGGCTTTGCGTTAGATGTGTATTTGTCGGTATTTCCACCGCTGGTTCACACTTTTAAAGGTATGAGCGAACAACATATTCACCCGGTATTCGGATTGTATGAAATTGGTATTTTATTAGGATTTATCGGTATTTTTATGTTTGTATTCTTTAGAAATATGGCAAAACGTAAACATGTCATTCCGGTAAATCACCCGTATATCGAAGAAAGTTTGTTGCACCACAATGCACACTAATCTTAAATATTTTCTAAAAAAAGCCGTTCAGTGTGAGCGGCTTTTTTTATTTGGCACAGTTATTTCTTTTAGTTGAAAGTACCGGTTCCTAGTGGAAAGTTGCAAACTGCCTGGTACGGATTAATTGAAAATGGAGAATTGAAAATGGAGAATTGAGAATTGAAAATGGAAAATGAAATGTAGTAAAATCCCGTTTTCCCGGAGCGGGTTTGATTTGCACAGCAACGTTTGGTTTGCTAAATACCACGACGAAGGAGTAGTGTACTGAAGAAGGTAGCTGAGTGCCACGATAAAGAAGCAGAATTAAAGGTGGCTGAGTGTCCCGACTAAAGTCGGGAGGTATCGGAGCCACCGAAGCCTCGGCATCAAACACCCGACATCGGATACCGACAATAGTCGGTACAAGCTATCCGACTATCAAATAACCAAATAACCAAATAACCAAATAACCAGATAACCAGATAACCAGATAACCAGATAACCAATATTTTTCGTATTTTTGACTAAATTTAGTATGACATGAAATATCTATTTGTTTTAAGTTTTATATTAACGGCAAGCTTGACGATAGCTCAAGATATTAGTAAAAGACCCAACAGATTTATCGTTAATGATAAAGTTGATCATTTGCTCGATGAACGGGCGGAATGTTATGCCAAAACCAAAACCAGTTTTAAATACTATCATATTCAATTGTATAACGGACAAAGTATCAATAAAGCTCGCTCTGTAAAAGCCGATTTTCAATTAAAATTTCCGGGCGAATATATTGTCATTGAATGGGAATCACCGGAATTTAAAGTATGGGCGGGTGAATACGAAACCAAATTGGCAGCAGACCAAGCCTTACTGAAAATCAGAAAGTCTTATTCAGATGCCTTTATTGTCAATCCGAAAAAATAATACAATTTATACTGTGTTAAATTTATTGTCTTGAAAATCAAATTGTTGCTTATAGGAAAAACCGATGATG
>JALVKK010000338.1 GCA_027033875.1 Flavobacteriales bacterium | reverse complement strand
CGGTTTATATCGTAGTGCCTTAAAAATTTCTAATGAAGAACTACATTGGGTTCGCCCTGATATGGCACTCAAACCCGGCGAAACCATGGACGTTGATGTCCGCTACCGCCACCTGCAACCTTTACGTAAAGCCCGTTTACACCAATTTGACGATGTATTGTGGATAGAATTTTTTGAACCGCAGCAAGCCATTGCCGAAGGACAATTTGCCGCATGGTATGTTGGCGATGAATTGATTGGGTCGGGGGTGATTAGTTAAAAGTTCATAAAGTTCATAATGTTTATAATGTTTATAATGTTTTTAAAGTAGAGACGAAACACGTTTCGTCTCACTTTAAAATATTTTGAAACATAAGAAAACGGCACCGAAAATTCGATGCCGTTTTTTTTATTCTATTTTATATAAAACCTATTCATCTTCCAACGAAGCCAAATATTTTTCAGCATCCAAAGCTGCTTTACTACCGCTTCCGGCGGCTGTTACCGCTTGTTGATAGACCGGATCCATCACATCACCGGCAGCAAATACGCCGGGTTTGTTGGTTTTGGTGGTATCCGGTTCGGTTTTGATATAACCGTTATCATCCAAATCTATTTGACCGCCTAAAAATCCGGTATTTGGTTGATGACCGATAGCGATAAACAAACCTTCCATAGGAATATCTTCTTTTTCGCCTGTTTTATTGTTAACGACCCGAACACCTTCTACAACTTTATCTCCCAAAACTTCATCGATTTCGGTATTCCATTTGATTTCAATATTTTCAATACGTTCTACACGGTTTTGCATGGCTTTGGACGCCCGCATTTGATCGCGACGGATAAACATATAAACTTTTTTGGCTAATCCTGCCAAGTAGCTGGCTTCTTCGGCAGCTACATCTCCCCCACCGACTACACCAACGATCAATCCTTTGTAGAAAAAGCCGTCACAAGTGGCACAAGCAGATACTCCACCGCCACGCAAACGTTGCTCACTCTCCAAACCGAGATATTTGGCAGAAGCACCGGTAGCAATAATGACCGCATCGGCAGTTACTTCTTTGTTGTTATCAATCGTAACAACGTGTTTTTCACCGGCTTTGTTGGCAAAATTTACGGCAGTAGCCATACCAAAACGCACTTCCGTGCCGAAACGTTCGGCTTGTTTTTGCATATTTTCCATCAATTTCGGTCCTTGCAAACCGTTAGGAAATCCGGGATAATTTTCAACATCGGTAGTGGTTGTCAACTGTCCCCCCATTTCCATTCCGGTATAGATAACCGGTTTAAATCCGGCTCTGGCTGCGTAAATTCCTGCTGTGTAACCCGCAGGTCCCGAACCTAAAATCAATACTTGTATGTGTTCTCTTGTTTCTGACATAATTTATGTGTTTTAATTTTGGTGCAAAGATACTATTTTAGTTGAAAGTTGAATGTTAAAAGTTGAATGTTCTCTTTGTTGAGTAACAAACATTAGGCTATAAACTTAATCCTAAATTTACACCAACAGGAATAAACAAGACATCGAACCCGCCCCATAACGGATATTGTGCAAAAATTCTGAAATTTAACCAGTTCTTCCTCAAAGAAATAATCCGGTAGCCGATTGTTGGATACATAATAAGAATATTCATTACCGAAAAATATCTCATTATGGCGCCGTGTTTTGACATCGCACCTAAAAGCGCTCAATAAAATCTGAAATCAAAAATCGCAAATCTGAAATCTGAAATGGAAACAGCTCCATAGGAGCGAAACCTTTATCATTATGATTTAACAACCTCAATCATCTCTGACAAACCAACTTCCTGCTGACTGCCGTCCATCATATTTTTAAGCGTAAAGGTATTGTTTGCCATTTCGTTACTTCCGGCAAGAGCTACAAAGGGAATTTGGCGCTTATTGGCATAAGTCATTTGTTTTTTCATTTTGGCACTGTCCGGATAGAGTTCGGCTTTGATACCTGTTTGTCGCAGTTGTTGAACGGCTTTTAAACTATACAGAGCTTCTTTTTCGCCAAAATTGATAAAAAGTACGTCAGGTTTTGGAATCGTAACATTTTCAAACAAGCTGAGTTCTTCCATCACGAGATAAATCCGGTCCAACCCAAAAGAAATACCGATACCACTCATGTTTTTCAGCCCGAAAATACCGGTCAAATCGTCGTACCTGCCACCACCGCCAATGGAACCCATTTGCACGTTTTTGGCACTGACTTCGTAAATACTGCCCGTATAATAATTTAAGCCGCGGGCTAAAGTGATGTCAAATACAATGTCTGTAGATTGCAAACCGGTTTCAGCAAGATTATTTAAGACAAATGCCAATTCTTCCAAACCCTTTTGACCGGTTTCGGAATGAGCCAATAAAGTTTTGAGTAAATCTATTTTAGCTTGATTATCACCATTGAAATCAAAAATCGGGCTAATGTTGTCAACGGATTTTTGTGAAATACCTTTGCTTTTCATTTCTTTGATAACACCTTCCTCTCCTATTTTATCGAGTTTATCAAGCGCTACAACAAAATCGGTGAATTTATCTTTTTCTTCCAATAAATCTGCTAAACCCGACAGAATTTTCCGGTTGTTAATTTTAATGGTAACAGGTAAATTTAAAGCTGAAAAAACAGCATCGTAGAGCATGGCAAATTCTACATCTTGCCATAGCGAACGGCTACCGACTACATCGGCGTCGCACTGAAAAAATTCTCTAAAACGTCCTTTTTGCGGACGGTCGGCACGCCAAACCGGTTGAATTTGATAACGTTTGAACGGAAAACTCAATTCGTTTTGGTGTTGCACCACATAGCGGGCAAAAGGCACTGTTAAATCGTAGCGCAGGGCTTTTTCCGACATTTTAGGTGTGAGTTTCTTAGCATCTTTTTCTGCTAATAAATTGTCGTCAACTTTGCGTAAAAAATCACCTGAATTTAATATTTTAAAAATCAAGCGGTCGCCTTCATCACCGTATTTTCCCAGCAAAGTTGATAAATTTTCAAACGACGGCGTTTCAATAGGTGCAAAACCAAACAATTCAAATTGGTTTTTAATGTGATCGACGATATAATTACGTTTGGCTATCTGTTCTGCCGAAAAATCTCTGGTGCCCTTTGGAATACCCGGTTTTTGTGCCATTACACTACTTGTTAAAATTTATTGCAAATATCGGAGTTTTTTATCTCGTAGCAAATTAGAAATTAGATTTTAGCTTACAACTCTTAATACTAATCCCCGTAAAAGACAAATCCGTCCAAATAGGTGTTACAATACCATTGTAAGCATCAATATTGTTATAATCACCCATAAAAGCAGATTTAAAGGGTTTAAAGGGTTTATCGGAAACAATCATCGATTTGAAAGTCTCAGCGCCGTCCGTACTGTATGATAAACTGACATCGGTTTTATTGTCAGTATAACGACTACGGTCGTAATATACGATATAAATGTAACCGGTTGCAGGATCTATCGCCATCCAAGTCAAGTATTGATGTGTTTTGGTTTGGTCTGTATTGACCCGCTTAGGTTGACTCCATGTCTGACCGCCATCGGTGCTTTTGGATATAAAAATATCGGTATCATCGGTGCCGTTGCGTTGGTCGGACCAATTGATATACAAAGTGCCATGATAGGGACCTTTACTGTTGTCAATACCCAAAACCGGCATACCGTTTGCCCTGAAAACACCCGGAATATCATAATCCCAACCTTCCGGCTGGTCGGCTACCACAATATCATGTGCCAACCAGGTTTTGCCTCCATCCGTACTTTTATCAAAATAAATTTTGTTATGATACGCCCAAGCTACATAAATATTACCTCGCTCGTCAAAAACCGGCACGGCACCTTCAACTGTATCGTCGCTATCCATACAATCGCCATCAAATTGATTTATTTTAACCGGCTCACTCCAAGTCTCTCCAAAATCTGTCGATTTTGAAAACAAAATTCTTGAATAATCATTCGGATCACTACTTTCGTAAGCATCAAACTCTGTCCAAGTGACTGCTAATTCGCCGGTTACAGGGTGAATACCTATCCAATGTTTGTCTTGAATACGTGTATTATCATAGCCTATAGCCACTCCTTTTGACCAAGTTTTAGCTTTATCCGTCGATTTTTGCAATACAATACTACTTAAAAACTCCTTACTTCCACGACTATTGTCCGGATTAGCCAAATGTAAATAATAAATATTCCCAAATTTATCCGAAGCCAAACAAGGGTCGCCAAAGACTCCTAAGTGCGATTGCAACCGGCTGTTAGTCCATGTTTTACCGCCGTCATTTGACACATGAACGTTGTCATAAATGCTACCGGCAATTAGATTGGTCGTATCCGACCGGTTGATACATATAGACGGTTCGGATAAAGCAGAAAAAGGATTTGATTTTTTTAAAATTACAACTTTCGATTTTGTAACTTTTAAAGAAGTTTGTGGTACTTTTGTAGTTAATACGGTATTTTTAACTTTTTTTCGGTACACTTTTTGCGAAGATTTACATGCCCCGAACCATAAAAGAACTATTATTGACAATAAAAGATATCTCATCATATAAAAATTTTTCAAATATATGAAAAAGCTGATTTATTCATTAATAATTTTAAGTTTAACTGCATTTACAATGCATAAATATTATGTCAGCGTAACGGAAATTCATATCAAACCCGATAAATTGGAAATTATCATCCGCACTTTTCCCGATGATATTGAACGCGTCTTAACCGAAACTTATCATAGCAAAGCGGATTTGTCTAAAAGACCAACTCGTGAATTATTAAAAATGTATCTACTCACTCATTTTTCAATAGATGTTGACAGTATGCCTGTTGAGTATAAATTTTCAGGTTTTACACAGGAAGATGAGTTTTATATTATTTTATTGGAAGCAAAAATACCCGGTAATACTAAGCAAATTTCAATTAAAAATACCATTTTACAAGACTTGTTTGACGAGCAAAAAAACATCGTTCATTTTTTTTACAAAAGAGATAAAGCGAGTTTTATCTTGATCAAAGAAGAGCCGGTAGCGGTGTATGAATTAACAAAAAAAGTCGCCAATAGTAATTAGCGACTTTTTCCGTGAATAATAATTTTATATCAATTAGACGATAGAATATCAAAAGTCGGATAGTCAGCCGGAATAACTTTCGGTAATTTGGCTCCGTAAGCTCTTTCTATCACATCGATAAATTTGTTGGCGATAATAGCATAACCTCTCGGAGTCGGGTGTACACCGTCCAATCCGAAAGACAAATCATCCAGATTGGTACCGTCAAAATAGTCAGCTGTATAAATAGAACCGTCTTCGACAGCCAAACCGTCTTTCATTTCTTGCATAAATGCTGCCATATCGGCTACCGGCAAGCCCTTGGCTGTCGCAATATCATTGATAATTTGATTATAACCGGCTGTTGCAGCTCTGACATTGGCTATTTCATCTTTGGTCAAAATCCAGTTATCTTCCAACGGAATGGTTACGCCTCTAACCATTTGCGGATTGTTTGGATCCGGTGTTTCACCGATAACAGACATAGCCGGCAATACTACCAAATCGTCAGCCGTAGCCTGTCTGATAGACGGCATATTCAAAGCCGATAAATCGGTCAAAAATTTATCTTTAATAACCAAAGCATTGGCACCCAAACTAAAACTAATGGTTCTGGCGTCTGCTTCATCTTGCGTAATCAAATTATTTTGTACGGCAGCTTGCAAGCCATTGTTATATTGCGTGTAAGCGTCATTGAGCGCATCGACTATCGTTTGATTATCAAGCGGAATAGGATTGTAAGGAATAGTCGTAAAGTAAGGTACGGAAGCTACATCGGGAATGGTTGCCAAAACGCCTTTGGCACCATTAGCCGTTAATTGATCAACCAATTGTTGATAAACCCCGCCAAATACATTGACATTGGTAATATCGTCCGGTCCGTAAGTTGTTACGTCCGTATTACCGGCAGCATTTTGATCAACACCGGTTCCGCCGCTGGTTGCGTACCACAAAACATCGTTATTGCCTATCCACAAAGTAAAAAAGGTCGGATTTTTTGCAACGGCATCTTCTATAACTGATTTGTCCGGAGCAGAAGCCATTCTTACAAAGTAAGGATTAGCCTTTCCTATCGGCAAATTGGCTATATTTCCATAGCCATGATAGCCCATGTGATATATTTTGGCACCGGGAACCCCCATATTGTTATAAGGTCCGGGGTGAATATTTGTTACATCCATTGTCGGAGTTTGATTGATATGTTCCGGTTTGCCTTCCGAAGCATCAATAATGAATCGTGGAGATAAAATCTGAGTACCGGATAGTAACATACCCCCCACATTATTAGTGTCATCATCTAAATAAGGTTGCGTAAAATCACCGCCACCTGCCAGTTTCATTTGGTTGGCAATTATTAAAGGAAATGAATTTGCCTGACCGCTTTTGTATAATGTTCCGTTAGTATAACCGGCTGACAAAGAGTTGCCAACCGCTACATAATTAGAAAAATCAGCATCGCCGGAAGTATAAGTTTGGTCCCCAATTGGCTCAGAAAATTCCGGCTGACAAGCTGTAAAACTAGAAGCGATTAATAAACCTGCGAGTAAATAAAATATTTTTTTCATGATTCGTTTTTTTTTAATTATTTAATAGAATAACTGACTCCAATACCCGGAATAATGGCATTGTTGACATACGTGCCTCCGAATTTGTGAGCACTTGATCCTTCTCCTTTTACATAGGTATAATCGGTACGTTCTTGTCCGTCAACATATAACAATGATAAGTCAAAAGTCCACTTATTCATTTGATAACCAAACCCGAATGTATAGTTGTTACTATCCAATGAAGGAGTTTCCGGTGAAAAATATCCTTTCGTTACAGGTGATTGGTCATAATAATAACCGGCTCTGACAAACATATTATCATTTAATTGATACTCGGCGCCAAAACGAATGCTGCTTGTATTTTTGTAATTTTTCTCAGCTATACTCGGTGGCAAATCGTTTTTAAAATCGATACGTAATTCTTTATAAATACTCCAATAAGTATAGTTGTAATCAACCGCCAATAACAATTTATCAACCGGTTTGACCGAAAAACCGATACCAAACTCTGCCGGCATAGGTAATTTGGCCGAAAAAGCGGTTGTTTTTAATTTGTTTGATAAAAATGACGGAACGTTGTCAAATTCCGCTTTGCCGTATTTAGCATCTAAAATAACGGACGAACGGTAATTAAGACCGATAGAAAGATTTTTTGTAGGTCTAAAAGCCAAACTTAGATCATATCCGGCAGCACCGGTCATACCCGAATCTAATTGTACAGTCGTTTTTTCACCGTTATCTCCGGTCAAATATCTGTTGACATTTTTGTTATATGTAACACCGCCATACACCATAATCAAAGAAGCGGATAGACTCAACATATCTGAAAATTTGAACGTCATTGAAGGTTGGATATAAAAAACTTTCATCGAAATTTCATTGACAATATCAGAACCAGCCCAATCATGCCAAACGGTTGAACTACCAAAAGGAGTGTAAACCGCCAAACCTAAACTGACTTTGTCTGTAGCTTGATAAGCGGCATACAAATAAAAAGGTGTGCCTATAGGATTATCGGTTTCGTAAGCCTGATAATAATAAGCATTTTGATACTTGACATGCGACATAATACCGCTCACGCCAAAAGAAAAATTATATTTTCCATCTAAAAATGCCATTCCAGCCGGATTAAAAAAAGCGGTTTCGGCATTATTAAAAACCGATAAGCCGGCATGTGCCATACCTAACATTCGTTGCCCTTGTAAAGCAACACGATAGCCTCCGGCATATATACTGCCAAAGCTGATAAGTAGCAATAGTATTAATACTTTTTTCATAGTTGTTAAGTTTTAATTATTTTTTATTTAATGTCAATACTTATTAGTATAATATAATTAATGTATAAAAATCGTTCATCATTATTGAGAAAGACATATATTATATTCAACAAAAATAAGAATTTTTTAATACAATTCTACCAATTTGGCCACCAATTCTCTCACAACGGGTTCGGCTGCTTTGGCAGCTTTTAAAACTTCTTGATGATTAACTTCGTCGATAAATTCGGAAGTGCCAATATCCGTAATAACCGAAATACCGAAAACTTCCATACCCATGTGTCGGGCTACAATGACTTCCGGTACCGTTGACATACCAACGGCATCGCCTCCTAAATTACGCACCATAGTATATTCGGCTAAAGTTTCAAATGTCGGACCTTGCAAGCCTAAATAAGTTCCTTCTTTGATTCGTATCTTATGTTCGGTTGCATATTTACGAACGACTTGTAGCATTTTTTTACTGTACGGCTCACTCATATTGACAAAGCGAGGACCAAAACGTTCGTCGTTAGGACCGCGAAGCGGATGCTCCGGAAAAAAATTGATATGATCCGTTATCAACATCACATCTCCAATTTTAAAATTCCTGTTAACACCACCCGAAGCATTGGAAACTACCAACTTACGAATTCCCATTTGCCAAAAAACCCGTTCGGGAAATGTAACTTGCTTCATATTATAGCCTTCGTAATAATGAAAGCGACCGTTCATCGCTACAATTTTCTTTTCACTCAAAGTTCCGAAAATCAATGAACCTTTATGTCCTTTGACCGTCGAAACCGGAAAATTTGGAATTTCGTTGTATGGAATCTCAATATCAACTTTAATATCATTTGATAAACTTCCCAATCCGCTACCCAGCACAATGGCATATTCAGGAATATATTCTATCTTTGCTTGTAAAAATCTCGCTGTTTTCAACGATAAATCAAACACACTTTTCTCTTCTGACATATTCTAATATTTTTTTATTAAACTTCTCTCTTTCAATAACTTTTGTTTGAATCGGCAAATAATATAAGTTACCACCGGATAATAACGCCGACAAACGAACATAATCTTTTTCGGTAGTCAATATCAACTTTTGTGATGACTTTATATCGTCAAATTTCTTTTCTATACGCTGAATATCCCCTGTCGAAAACCGGTGATGGTCACTGAATTTCAAACTTACAAATTTAATATTTTTTTCTGACAAATAAGTTTGTAACGGCACCGGATTAGCAATTCCGGTAACCAAAACAATCTCGTAATCTTGTATATCTTGCAAATACAATTGTTTTTGGTTATTGATAATATAAGAGCCATATTGAATTTGAGAAAAAAATACATCTTTGTTTGTGTATTTTTTTATTTTTTGTCTGATTTGATTTTGTTTCTTATCATTCGGATTTTCAGGCACTTTGGTTATGACAATCAAATCGGCACGCTTGACATTTTTTGGCAACTCCCTCAAATTACCGGCAGGCAAAACCAAATCTTCGTAAAACAATTGTTTGTATGACGTCAATAATATCTGTAAGCCGGCTTTGATTCGTCGGTGTTGAAAAGCATCGTCGAGCAAAATAACATCGGGATTATGTTTTTTCAAAACTTTACGAACAGCTGCTACCCTATCCTCACCTACGGCAACGATGATGTCTTCAAATTTGCGGTATATTTGATATGGTTCGTCGCCGATTATCGCCGGTGTCGAACTAATATCCGCTTCAATAAAACCGTTAGTAGAACGTTTGTAACCACGACTGATAACCGCGACTTTGTATTCAGCTTGCAACAAGCGAATCAAATATTCAATTTGCGGTGTTTTACCGCTACCGCCTAAATTCAAATTTCCGACACTTATAATAGGAACCTCAAACTTATATTGCTTCAATATGCCTTTATCATACAAAAAATTTCGTACTTCGGTAATCAAAGCATATAAGATGGAAAGCGGAAAAAGAATCAACCGAAAATTCATTTTTGTTAAATGTTTATAATGTTTATAATGTTTATAATGTTTATAATGTTTGGAATGTTATTAGTATAAAGAATGTAACTTACTACAACCTCGCACTTCGCACTTAGGCACTTCGCACTTTCCACTAACCAACCCCCAAAAATTTAGACACCCATTCCATCAAAAATGCACAGCCCAATGCCGCTATGGTTCCCACCACATAACCGACTACTGCCAACATAACACCCACGGAAGCCAGAGAGGGATGAAATGCCGATGCTACCACCGGAGCCGAAGCGGCTCCGCCTACATTTGCCTGACTGCCGACGGCTAAGAAAAAATAAGGTGCTTTAATCAATTTGGCTACACCTATTAATAGTATAGCATGTATCGTCATCCAAATAATACCTATAAAAATCAATCCGGGATTTTTTAGAATTTCAAACAAATCCATTTTCATACCTATGGTAGCTACTAAAATATAGATAAAAACACTACCCAATTTGGAAGCGCCTACCCCTTCATAATTTTTTATTTTGGTAAACGAAAAAGCGATGCCAAATATGGTTGACAAACTAATCAACCAGAAAAATTCCGAACCAAAAGACGATACAAAAGATTTTTTATCCGCTACTGCAGGTATATACTCTTTTAACAAATGCGAAATATGTCCTGCGCCCCAAAATGACAAAGCTACCGCCAAAAAAACAACACCTAACAATACCATATAATCAGTTAAAGTAGGCATTCGTTCCACTTTTTTGGCAAAAGCCGTTACTTTTTCTTTCAAAGCCTCAATGGACGACGTGTCGGCATCTAACCATTTATCAATTTTTTTTGATCTGGCAATCCCGAATAACAAAGTTGCCATCCACAGATTTGCCACAAAAATATCTACTAAAACAGTTGCGCCGTATTTTTTGATATTATATTCAAAAATTTCCAACATAGCCGCCTGATTGGCACCACCGCCTATCCAACTACCGGCTAAGGTGGACAAACCTCTCCAAAGCGCATCATGTCCGGTACCCGCTACGGTATCGGGCGAAATACTTCCTACTATCAATAATGCAACAGGTCCGCCAATTACAATACCCAAAGTACCGGTAAAAAACATGATCAAAGCTTTTGGGCCGAGATTAATAACCGCTTTCAAATCGATACTCAAAGTCATCAAAATCAAAGAAGCCGGCAACAAAACCCTACTGGCAATATAATACAATTGCGATGTATGTGCCACTTCCTTACCATCTTCAATACTAATCCAATCGGTAGCAATAATATGCGTCGATGCCAAAACCGCCGGCAAGACATAAGCCAATAACAAAGCCGGAACTATTTTGTAAAACTTTTCCCAAAATCCGCCTTTGCGTGAAGACGTATAAAAAATCAGTGCCAGTAAACCCATTAAAAGGCCAAAAACAATGATATCATTCGTAAAAAAAGGAGTGGTATCTTCCAAAATTAATTGCGTGTGCATTTAGGTCGATTTTATTGTTAAATGCAAATATAGATATAATATTTTAGTTGAATATTTGTGCATTTTATGATAAAAAAACACCAAATGACCGGTACCCGACATCAGTCCTCAATAATTCAATGTAAAACAAAATGTTAAAAAATTTGCTTTAATAATTTAATGTAACTATCTTTGATTATTATTTTTTTTATTTATAGAAAATGACGTGTGCCCTATATAAATAGATAAAATTCATTACTTTTACCGTCATACGAAAACATAAAATATGTTATGAGAAGAATTGTATATATACTGGTTTTCCTTTTGTTTCAAGGGATTTTAGCCCAACAAGGCAGAATGATTATTCCTTCTGAATTATCTAAGGATTTGATTTCGAGAATGCAAGAAATGGGCTCAAAATTAACAGCCGACAATATTTACAGTCCAAATAAAACCAGTTTGAATGATGCCGTCATACAATTTAACGGTGGTTGTACAGGCGAAATTGTTTCGCCCGAAGGATTAATATTAACCAATCATCACTGTGGCTATGCTGCCATTCAATCACATTCTACTTTTGAACACAATTATATAAAAGACGGATTTTGGTCAAAAAGTTTTGAAGAAGAATTGCCTAATCCGGGCATGTATGTTAGCTTTGTCAGAAAAATAGAAGATGTAACCGAACGGGTTTTGACCGGTATAGACAAAGATGCGGACACGAGACAGAAACAAGCCATTATTCAAAAAAATATCAATCGTCTCAAAAAAAGTTTGCCCAAACAAGACTGGCAAGACATTCAAATCAAATCATTTTTTAACGGCAACAGTTACTACGCTTTTACTGTTGAAAATTATAAAGACATACGTTTGGTAGCTGCACCGCCGTCCTCAATCGGTAAATTCGGCGCAGACACCGACAACTGGATGTGGCCGCGACACAGTGGTGATTTTTCGATTTTCAGAATCTATGCCGACAAAAACAACCGTCCGGCAGAATACAGTCCCGATAATGTACCTTATCAAACAGACGCCTATTTTAAAATATCCTTAAAACCCAAAAAAGCCGGTGACTTTTTTCTTATTTACGGTTTTCCCGGACGTACCAAAGAATATTTACCCGCAGTAGCCGTACAACAAAAAGTGGAAATTATCAATCCGGCACGTATCAAAACCCGCAAAACCGTATTGGATATTATGAAATCATATATGTCAAAAAATGATACGATCAAACTACAATACACGGCCAAATATGCCCGAATTGCCAATTATTGGAAAAAATGGATAGGTGAAAACCAAGGAATCAAAGGTTCAGGTGCCATCGAAAAAAAGAAAAATTTTGAATCATATTTCTTATCACAAGTCAAAACCAAAAAAATGGATCCGGAATATCTGAATATTTTTGATAAGTTTGACAAGTTGTATCAACAAAACCGTGATATTGAATTGGCTCGCAATTATTTTATTGAAATTTTTTATCTCAACAACGATTTGCTCAAAAGAGCATTTTATCTATACAATTTAAAACAAACATACCGACAAAAAGCAAAAGGCGATTTTGACAAATTGCAAAAAAAATATGCGGAACAACTCGCCGGCAGTTTTACCAATTACAATACCGATGTTGACAAAGCTATTTTCATTGCATTAATGAATCTGTATGCTAAAAATATGCCGGATAAATACCAAAATACTTCTTTGAAATCTGATAATATTGACATTCTTGCCGGTAATATCTATCAAAATTCCGTTTTAAATAATCAGAAAGCGTTAAAGAAATTATTGAAAAAAGGTCCTAAAAAATTTATTGAAATAATAAATAAAGATACCGGTTATACATTTGCAGAAACTTTTATAAATGATTATTATCAAAAAATCGCTCCCGATTATCAAAATATCCGTTCAAAAATCAACAGTTTTCAAAAAATATATATGAAAGGCATTCAACAAACGTTGAATAACAGACCCGTATATCCGGATGCGAATGGCACTCTACGAATAAGTTATGGCGTTATCAAAGGCTACGAACCTCGAGATGCCGTGTACTATTATCCCATATCGCACGTTAAAGGTATTATTGAAAAGTATATTCCCGGAGATTATGAATTTGATGTTTCACAAAAATTGATTGAATTATACAAAAACAAAGATTATAAACCCTATTCAAATACTGGTGAAATGCCTGTTGATTTTCTCGGAACAGCTCATACGACCGGAGGTAACTCAGGAAGCCCTGCAATAAATAGTGAAGGAGAGTTAATTGGCATAAACTTTGATAGAGTATGGGAGGGAACGATGAGTGACCTGTATTACGACCAAAAAATTTGTCGAAATATCATGGTGGATATTAATTATGTGCTCCTTGTAATAGATAAAATCGGAAACGATAAAAGACTGATTGATGAGATGATTCTAATAAAATAAAAAATATTTTTAACATACAAACAAATTTATAGAATAAACAACAAACAAATATAAGATTATGAAACTTATTTCAAAAAAAATGACCGTAAAATTGGGGATATTAATGATATTTTTTTTCAATATTCCACAAGGGTTTGCTCAAAATAAATTTTATCAATTAGGTGAACAACTTGTTGAAATAGCCAAATCCGGAAATGCTGACAAATTGGTAGATTATATTGATGAAAAGATTAAACTTGAAAAAAAAGCAAAAATAATGGAATCTTTCTTAACCTTAAAGGGACAAATGTTTACAATGGTTAACAAAGAAAAAATTCAATTTTTTAATGCTTTGAAACAGAACAACAATATTTATATCATTTTAACCGACAATAAAAACTTCGCAATTATCAAAAGTACCGTCAATAACAAAGACAAAATTATTGATATTTTTACGTATTTGAATACAAAAAAAGTAAGTGAACTGGTCAAAGGCAAAAAAATCTATAAAACACGTTGTTATTCCTGTCACGGTAAATTTGCAAAAGGCGGGATTGGTCCGAATTTGACGGATAATTATTGGAAATTTATCAATTCTCCGCAAGACTTTTACAATATTATTGCCAACGGCAAAAAAGGAACGATGATGATTGCATACAAAAATTACCTCAACCCCGAAGAAATCAATTTGGTTATGACATACATAAAATCTTTACACAACAAAAAACAAATCAATCCCAAAAAACCGGAAGGTGAAAAAAAAGAATTGAATTTAAGTATATTCAAATAGGAAAAATATTATTGAAACTAAAATATAAAATAAATTAATACCTTTGTAACATAAAATTATTATTATGAGATTAAAAAAATACATTTTTGCACTTCTATTTGCCACAATCAGTTTGGGTGGACAAGCGCAAATTAAAAACATGAATGATTTTATCATCAACCTCGAAGATTTGCGCACATTGACAGAACGTATTGCCAAAAACTATATCATGAAAGGTATTTTGGCTAATAATCCTAAAGTCGTGAAACAATTAGATGAGGATTCCAATAAATTTTCTGAAACATTAATTAGTCTCACTGACAGTGCTTTGAATGAAGAAATAGAAATCGAACTTCAAAAACTCAACTTGTCGTGGATGTTAATGGATCGAATCATGAAAAAAAAATATGACGGCAATTCGGCGACCAAAGTTATTAAATATGCCGATAAAATGAGCGAAGAAATCGAAACAATTGCCGAAATGGTCAACAATTCCACTAAACTGAAATCCGTAAAACTACTCAGAATCAGTTCTAACGGTAGAATGCTTTCTCAAAAACTTCTTTTGTATTATATAGCCGCAAAAGCGAAACTAAGAGATCCTGAAATACCTATTAAATTTGAAAAAACTAAAAAAGAATTGTATGGTATTATCAAAATTTTGACGGATCAATCTGAAAGAGATCCGGATTTAAAAGCAGATTCCGGCGTTTTGATGTACGTCGAAATGATTAGAGACGGTTTTGATAAAGTTAGAAAAAATATTACTATTAACAGTAGAGTACACCCGAAAACCGCTAATATGATTGTTAATCAAATGACTGATAATTTTGAATTGTTGACACAAATACTGTATGAAAAATTTGAATAATCTCTAATATAATTTTATAATATTTTATTTATCAAGCTCTGCTGAAAACGGCAGAGCTTTTTTAATAAAAAAATATGTATATTTGTCAATAAACCGAACAATCAATATAATCATGTATAAATCTAAAATCACAGGACTTGGAAAATATGTTCCGGATAACATCGTAACCAATGATGACTTAACCAAATATATGGACACCAATGACACTTGGATTAGAGAACGAACCGGAATTGAAGAACGTCGTTGGGCAGTGCCGGGAGACGGTAACACTACGGCAACTATGGGGGTAAAAGCTGCCAAAATTGCTTTAGACAGAGCCGGACTAAACCCGAAAGATATAGATTTCATCGTATTTGCCACACTTAGTCCGGATTATTACTTTCCCGGTTCGGGAGTTCAAGTTCAAGAACTGCTCGGTTGTGATACCATTGGCGCATTAGATATCAGAAATCAATGTTCGGGTTTTGTATATGCAATAGCAACCGCCGACCAATTTATCAAAACCGGTATGTATAAGAATATCCTGGTTATCGGGTCCGAACTACAATCCTCCGGTATTGATTTATCAACACGAGGTCGTGGCGTCGGTGTTATATTTGGCGATGGTGCAGGTGCAGTTGTATTAACACGAAGTAATGATGAAAGTCATATCTTATCAAATCACCTGCATTCCGAAGGAAAATATGCCAAAGAACTAACCGTACAAGCACCCGGTTGTACCAACCCGCCTAAAAAATTAGCAGAAGATTGGAATCCGGAAGATATAACTTATTATCCGTATATGAATGGAAATTTTGTGTTTAAACACGCCGTAACCAGATTCCCCGAAGCCATAATAGAAGGTTTGAAAACCAATAATCTTACACCGGCTGACATTGATTTACTCATACCGCACCAAGCCAATTTACGTATTTCGCAATTCGTACAACGAAAATTGCAAATGAAAGATGAACAAATTATGAATAATATTCAAAAATACGGAAATACAACAGCTGCGTCCATTCCAATCGCTCTTACAGAAGCTTGGGAACAAGGACGAATCAAACCCGGCGACCTAGTTGTAACAGCTGCCTTTGGTAGCGGCTTTACTTGGGGCTCAAATATTATTAAATTTTAGGTCCGGATAAAAGATAAGAGATGAGGGATAAGGGTAATTAGAAGCAGAAACTAAGGCGGCTGAGTGTCCCCCCGACAGAAGTCGGGGGGATGTATCGAAGTGCCGATACCGGCCTACGTCGGCACAAGCTATCAAATAACCCCCGATGAGAATCGGGGCAAGTAAATAACCAAAAACCAAATAACCATGACTAAATTTTTTTCATTCATACTAATTTTACTGACAATCTTATCAAGTTGTCAAGGCAATCAGAAAAACAGAACACCTGAAAAAATAACCGAAACTACAATCGATAAAGAAAAACAAGCGCAAGAAAAAGCACAAAAAGAAATGCAAGCCAAAATTGATCAATATGTCAAAGTAGCCTTGATAACGGATATAAGTAAATTGACCGGTAACGAAAAAAAAGTTATCAGTCACTTAATCAAAGCAGCGCAATATATGAATCCCGCTTTTTGGGAACAAACTTACGGTGATAAACAAAGTTTGATGCAAAAAATCAAAGATTCTTTAACTAAAATATATGTGGAAATAAACTACGGACCATGGGATAGATTAAATGACAATAAACCTTTTGTTAAAGATTTTGGAACAAAGCCTGCAGGAGCAAATTTTTATCCGCAAGATATGACCAAAGAAGAATTTGAAAAAGCTGATTTATCCGACAAAACAAGTCAATACACCATTATACGACGTAACAAAGACGGTAAACTATACACCATTCCCTATCATCAAGCTTATGAAAAATATCTGAAACCGGCTAGCGAAGAACTCTTAGCAGCAGCTAAATATGCCGGCAATCAACAATTTAAACAATACTTAAAATTACGCGCCAAAGCCTTACTCAACGATGATTTTCAACCAAGCGATATGCAGTGGATGGATATGAAAAACAATCATCTCGACATCGTTATCGGACCGATTGAAAATTATGAAGATCAACTTTACAACTACAAAACAGCCTACGAAGGTATTGTTTTGGTAAAAGATATGGATTGGAGTAAAAAATTGGCGAGATTTATTCAATTTTTACCCGAACTGCAAAAAAATCTACCGGTTGACCCTGAATACAAGCAAGAAAAACCCGGTACCCGTTCCGACTTAAATGCTTATGACGTCGTCTATTATTCCGGTAGTGCCAATACCGGAGGCAAAACCATAGCCATTAACTTGCCCAATGACGAAGAAGTCCAGCTCAAAAAAGGGACCCGTCGCCTACAACTGAAAAATGTGATGAAAGCCAAATTTGATCAAATACTCATACCAATTGCCGATATGATTATAAGCCCCGAACAACGTAAACACATCAAATTTGATGCGTTCTTTGCCAATACTATGTTCCACGAAGTCGCACACGGATTAGGTATCAAAAAAACAATAAACGGCAAGGGAATGGTTCGCAAAGCTCTCAAAGAACATTTTTCTGCCATCGAAGAAGGTAAAGCGGATATTCTCGGATTGTATATGGTCGATCAATTACACAAAAAAGGTGAATTAGACGGCGATATGAAAGATTATATGACGACCTTTATGGCGAGTATTTTCCGCAGTATCCGTTTCGGCGCCGCCGATGCACATGGGGTTGCCAACATGATTCGCTTTAACTATTTTAAAGAACAAGGTGCCTTTACCAGAAATGCAGACGGCACTTACAAAGTTAATTACGATAAAATGTATGAAGCGATGAAATCTTTATCTGCTTTGTTGTTAAAACTGCAAGGCGACGGTGATTATGAAGGCGTTGCCAAACTCGTCAAAGAAAAAGGTATCATTCCCGAACAATTACAACACGATTTGAAAAAACTCAATGACGCACATATTCCGGTTGATATTATATTTGAGCAAGGGACTGAAACTCTTGGTTTATAAATCAAAAATTGAGAAAGGATAATTACACCTCGATACAATTTTTGTTCCTACAACATAACTCTACAAAAATACGTAGGAACGCTCTAAAATTTTATCCTCATTTCCTATAACTATCAAATAACCGATTAACCGATTAACCATAAAATCAAACAAATGAAATCAATATACATCAAAGAACTCAAACAGTTTTTCGCCTCGCCTATCGGCTATTTGTCTATGGGATTGTTCTTTGTTTTCAACGCTTTATTCTTATGGTTTATTGAAGCTAATTACTATCTGCCTACTTATGGTTTTGCCGATTTAATCCCGTTTTTCAATCTGGCACCTTGGATATTGATATTCGTTATTACCGCTACCGGTATGAAAAGTTTTTCCGATGAATTTAAAACCGGAACTATTGAAACACTATTGACCAAACCACTGGCTTTTAAAGATATCGTGTTGGGAAAATTTTTCAGTATTTGGACTATCGGTACCATAATGTTGCTTCCTACATTGATATATATATATAGTATCAGACATTTCAGTTTGGACGGGAATTTGGATTATATAAATTTGATTAGCGCTTATCTAGGTCTGTTTTTATTGATAGGCATACTGTCGTCAATAACCATATTCAGCTCGTCACTCTTTGACAATCAAGTCAATGCTTTTTTAACCGGTTTGTTTTTAAGTTTCTTGTTTTACTACGGATTGGAAGGGCTGGGTAGTTTTAATTTACTGGGCGGATTAGATTT
>JALVKK010000337.1 GCA_027033875.1 Flavobacteriales bacterium | reverse complement strand
ATTATAAATAAGTTTCATTTTTATGCAAATGTTAATTTTTTCTATATCTTTGGCACAACAAAAAAATTTAAGAAAAATTAACATAACTTAACTCTTATGAAAAAAAGAATGATGTTTACGACTATTAATTCGATTTTTAAAATCGGGTTGATGATGCTCTTGTTTTTATCGGTTACATTTTCGGCTTTCGGAAAGCTTGTCAGTCATGGTGATTATGACAAAATCGATAAGGATTTTATAGGTATAGGTCCGGGCAACAATACGCTGCCTTTTATTATTGCATTGGTCGTTTTTCTTTTGGTAACTTTTATGGGACGTCGTAAAAAATGCAAAATGTCCAAAGTGATGAAGTTGGTTGCTTTACTGGCGGTTTTATACATGGGCAAAATTGCTTATGTCGAGGCTCGTGCTTTGGGACGTCAGCAAGGTTATGCACCGGTTCAACCCATTTGGTTTTCGCACAAAGTGCATGCCGGACAGAACGGTATTGATTGTGAATATTGCCATGTTGATGCCCGTACCAGTCGTCATGCCGGTGTGCCGAGTTTGAATGTTTGTATGAACTGCCACAGTCAAGTTCACAAAGGAAGTGTTTCCGGTAAAAAAGAAATTGCCAAAATTTATGATTATTTGGGTTATAACCCCGAAACCATGCAGTACGACAAACCAAGTAAACCTATTCAGTGGGTAAAAGTACACAATTTGCCCGATCATGTTTACTTCAACCATGCGCAACACGTTCAAGCCGGTAAGGTCGAATGTCAAGAATGCCACGGACCGGTAGAAAAAATGAATCGTGTGGTTGAGTATAAAGAACTTGCCATGGGCGATTTCTGTCTGGATTGTCATCGCAAACGCGGTATTGACACTTCAAATCCTTACTACAAACATTATAAGTTTAAGGAAATGAAGGAAAAACAAGGAATTGACAAAATTACAGTTGACAAAATCGGTGGTGCCGATTGTTCATCTTGTCACTATTAATAATAATATAAAGGTATAAAACATATACAGATGAAAAAATATTGGAGAAGTTTAGAAGAATTAGAAAGCGTTAAAAACAACGAAGCCATCGAGCCGTCGATTGAGTTTCCGACAGACGGACTTTCTAAGGACGAAATAAAAAACAAGTATGTTTCAAACCGTAGAGATTTCTTAAAATTATTAGGTTTTTCTACGGCCTATGCCGTGGCAGCAACCAGTTGTCAACAACCGGTTCGCAAAGCTATTCCGTTTTTGCAACGTCCGGCTGATATCACGCCCGGTGTTGCCAATCATTATGCTACAACCATTTCTACACCGGATGATTATGCTAGTGTAGTTGTTAAGGTTCGTGACGGTCGTCCTATCAAAATTGAAGGTAATAAGTTGTCAAAAATCACACAAGGCGGTACCAATGCCCGTATTCAAGCGGCAATATTAGACTTGTATGATACGGCAAGGTTACAATATCCGGTTCAAAACGGAAAAAAAACAACTTGGAAAAAAGCCGATGCGGAAATCACTAAAAAATTAGGTGAAATTGCTGCAGCCGGACAAAAGATTTATATCATTGCAGGTACGGTAATCAGCCCGACGACTAAAAAATTGTTTGAAGAATTTAAAGCAAAATACCCGACTGCCGAAGTGGTATATTCAGATCCTGTTTCTTATTCGGCTATGATTGCCGCCAATGAAGCTACTTTTGGTAAAGCAGGTATTCCCGTTTATCATTTTGATAAAGCCAAAGTAATCGCCGGATTTAATGCCGATTTTCTCGGAACTTGGTTATCACCGGTTCAATTTTCGGCCGATTATGCCAAAACTCGCGATTTGACTAACGGACAAACTGAAATGTCCCGTCATTATCAATACGAAACATTGATGAGTTTGACCGGAAGTAATGCCGACTACAGACATTTTATCAATCCGGCTCAAGAGAAAAAACTTTTAATCAAATTGCACAACGCTATTGCCTCGCAAACCGGCGGTCAAATGATTAAAGAATTGCCCTGCGAGTTTGATATTAACAAATTAGTTACCGATTTACTTGCCAATAAAGGACAATCTCTCGTGGTTTCCGGCACGAATGATACAAGTATTCAAACTGTTGTAAACAGTATCAATTATATGTTAGGCAACTATGCTCATACCATAGAGTTTACCCGTGAAACTTTATTGAAACAAGGTAGAGATGAAAAAATACACCGGGCTTTTGCCGATATGAAAGATGCCAAAGCAGGTGCGGTGATATTTTATAATGCCAATCCGGTTTACAACTGTCATAAATCTGACG
>JALVKK010000336.1 GCA_027033875.1 Flavobacteriales bacterium | reverse complement strand
TCCGGATTGATATTTTTAGTCAAATAAAAATCAAAAATATCTTGAATACGACGCGGTTTCGCCGCATGATAACCACCTAATTGCTTGTGAAAATACGAAGTTAATCCGTCAGTCAGCGGATTGCGGGTCAAATTCATCACACGGTAATACGATTTGTCTTTCAAAATTTCCTGATCGATAGGCGAAGGTGTAAATACACGGTTCAAATAGTCGTCATTAACAAATCCGGCTTCATTGACATAGCGTTTGTCAACACCGGCCAAATCCAATAAAACCAGTAGCGCCAAAACAGTGACAGCTATTTCCGTTTTGATTTTTCGTTTTATCAAAGCAAACAAAATACCCGTTGCCACCAAAATAAACAATAACGAGCGGATACTGTCACTGACCAACATGGCTTTTCGGTCGTCAATTAGTGCTTCCAATAAACCGTATTTGGCATAAATACCATCATTCGGACTTTCAAACGTGAAAAAACTACTCCCCATCAATATAAACACTAGTAGCAAGCTACCAAGTGAACCGGTAACTACCAGCAATTTCTTTTGTTTTTCTTGTAGAGACAAATCAGAATTGATAAAACTATACAATCCTAAGACTGCCAAAACCGGCAACAAAAATTCAATCAAAACTTGTATGGACGATACCGCTCTGAATTTGTTGTAAAGCGGAACGTAGTCAATAAAAAAGTCGGTTAAAAATGATAAATTTTTACCCCAAGATAATAACAGAGCAAAAATGACCGTAGCCACAATCCATTTTTTGTGACGTCCCCTGTAAAACACTAAACCTATAAAAGCCAAAAAAATCGTAACCGCTCCGATATAAGCCGGTGCAGCCACTATGGGCTGCTTGCCCCAATACGTACTGACATGCGATACGAAATCTTTTGCGGTACGCGGATCAGTTTTGGTTATCAATGCTTGGTACAAATGTGAATCCTCTCCCAAATTTTCACCATTACTGCCCCCCATAAAACGCGGCACCAATAGGTTGAAAGTTTCAGCAATACCATAACTGTATTCCGTGATATAATCTTTGGACAAAGCTTTATCCACATTCTTTTTTGGACTGCCATCCGGATTGACGGTTACAATACTTTTACCGCGAATACTATGCTTGACATATTCTTGAGCCGGCATAATATTGGTAGTATTCATACCCAAAGCCAACAAAGCACCAATCAATAATATTCCTAATTCTTTACCAAACAATTTTATTTGCCCGGATTTGTATGCATCTATCAAAAAGAACAAGCCCAAAAACAACACCGCAAACAACAAATAATAAGTCATCTGATAATGCTTTGTGTTGAGTTCCAACGCCACAGCCAATGTGGTCAAGATAAAGCCCAACAAATACTTTTTACGTTCAAAGACCAACAAAATACCGGCAATTACCATAGGAAAATATGCAATAGCCCGTACTTTTGCCAAATGCCCTACACCTATTATTATAATGTAATAAGTAGATAATCCGAATGCCAAACTTCCCAAAACAGCCAATTTCCAATCTACTTTGAGTACCAGCATTAAAATATAAAAACTTAAAAAGTATAAAAACAAGAAATTAACCGGACGCGGATAAAAATTCAAAGCTTTGTTGAGTGATAAAACATAATCGTTCGGAAAAGAAGCACCCAGTAAGTATGTAGGCATACCGCCAAAAGCAGCATTGGTCCAATAAATCTCCTTGCCGTCTTTCTGCTTAAATATCTCTCGTTCGTGTTCCATCCCTTTGGCTTGTACTTGATCACTTTGATTCAGCACCTTACTCTGTAAAACAGGTGAAAAAAATACAAACGAAACAAGACTAAACAGCAATAAAGCTATCAAATGTGGTAAAATGTTTTTAAAATTGAAGTTCATAAAAATTATCTTATTATATTGTGATTGTAAAAATACACAAAATTAGTTGAAAGTGGAAAGTTGAAAGTTGAAAGTTCGTAGAAAAAAAATATATAAAAAGATTTTCGAGTAATATAATTTTTGTTATTTTTGCCCCGTCTTTTTGACAAACTTATTAAAAATAAGTTCGGGATGTAGCGCAGTCCGGTTAGCGCACCACGTTAGGGACGTGGGGGTCGCAGGTTCAAATCCTGTCATCCCGACCATACAAAAACCATTTTGCAAAGCAAAATGGTTTTTATTTTTTTTATCTCCGTCGAAAACTTGTTTTCGAAAGGAGTGAAAAAAATAAAAACAACAATAGCGACAGCTATTGGTTTTTGTATGAGCAGTCTTAGCGATGTAAAGGATTCACCGAAGGTAAATCCCCA
>JALVKK010000335.1 GCA_027033875.1 Flavobacteriales bacterium | reverse complement strand
CTTCGTTGATGACAATACTGTTGTCGTCCCAACCCAAACGCGTTTTGACCGTTACCGGTAAACGAGTGTGTTTGACCACAGCTTCTGTCATTTTTTGCATCTTATCCAAATCCCGCAAAATACCGGCGCCGGCACCCTTTTGCACTACTTTTTTGACCGGACAACCGTAGTTAATGTCGATTATTTCGGGTTGTACCTGTTCGATACGTTCCACGGCTTTGAGCATCGAATCGATATTGTGTCCGAAAATTTGAACCCCGATAGGACGTTCGCTATCAAAAATATCCAATTTTTTCGCCGATTTTACGGCATCGCGTATCAAACCTTCGGACGAAACAAATTCGGTAAACATCAAGTCAACACCATATTCTTTGCACAATGCGCGGAACGGCGGATCACTAATGTCCTCCATAGGCGCCAATATCAAAGGAAAATCCGGTAATTTTACGGAACCAATCTCTATCATACGAATAATTTTGATGCAAAAATACGCACAAAATAGTTAAATGTTGAAAGTTGAAAGTTGAAAGTTAAAAGTTGTTTGCTCAACTTGCCACTTCAAAAAAAATCCTTATTTTTATACATTCTAAAAAAGCACTTGGTTTATGGATATATTTTTAATCATTCTCGGATTGGTTTTAATCATTCTCGGCTTAGTAGGTTGTATTGTCCCAGGTTTACCCGGACCGGGCTTGGCATGGGTTGGTTTGTTGGTTACAACGCTTTCAAAACCTATTCCCGATAATTGGTCGTTAATTGGTGTTGGCTTTATAATCGTGTTGATAATCACGGTTTTAGATTATGTTATTCCGGCTGTCGGCACTAAAAAATTCGGTGGCAGCAAATACGGAACTCTCGGTGCTGTTATCGGTGTGATTGCAGGTTTGTTTTTACCCATTCCCGGCGGTGTTATCGTAGGGGCTTTTGCCGGTGCTTTTATAGGAGAATTTATCAAAAACAACGATGCCGGACAGGCATTAAAAGCCGCTTTTGGTGCTTTTATTGGTTTTTTGGTTTCTACCGGCATGCAATTAATCGTTGTCTTAATATTTTTGGTGCAATATATCAATATGGTAAAGGACAATTGGGATCAAATTACACAACTTTTTTAGATTTTTATGAAAGACCTGAAATTGACCGCCACCACATTTTACGGATTGGAACAAGTACTTGCCGCAGAATTGCAACAATTAGGTGCCCGAAATGTGCAAACCGGTAACCGTGCCGTTTATTTTGAAGGTGATTTGGGGTTTATGTACAAAGCCAATTACAATTTGCACACAGCCCTACGAATTTTACGCCAATTAAAAAGTTTCAGGCAAATTTATAAAGCCCAACAATTGTACCGTGCCATTGCCGGAATTGATTGGTCCAAATGGTTTTCGCCCCGACAAACTTTTAGGATAGACGTAACCGGTCAAACCAAATTTTTTGACAACACCCGCTTTATCGCCCTAAAAGCCAAAGATGCCATAGTCGATCAATTTCGTGCCACATACAACAGACGTCCGGATATTGATTTAAAACAACCGGATATCAGAATTGTCTTACATTTCAAAGATCAACATCTCGATGTGCTTTTGGACAGTTCGGGCGAACCGCTTCACAAACGCGGTTATCGGACCAAAACTAATATCGCACCGCTTAACGAAGTTTTAGCCGCAGGTATCGTCAGTTTATCGGGCTGGCAAGCCCGTCGTAGTTTACTGGACCCGATGTGTGGTTCAGGAACTATTTTGATTGAAGCGGCAATGTGGCAAATGCGTATTCCCGCAGCCATTAACCGCCAAAAATTTGCTTTTGAAAACTGGTCTGATTTTGACCCGGCACTTTTTGATGTGATAAAAGACAGTAGTATTGATAAAATCCGGGAATTGCCTAACGGCATCAAACTCATAGGTTATGATAAAGCACCTTCTGCCATAGAAAAAGCCCGGAAAAACATCAAAAATGCCAATTTAGATGCATTTATCCGTGTCAAACAAGCTGATTTTTTCAAAACAAAAGCTGTTGATTCTGAACGATTTCTACTGTTTAACCCGCCTTATGACGAACGTTTGTCCATAGACATCAAAGCTTTTTACAAAAATATTGGCGATACACTAAAACAAACCTACACCGGCTCGGAAGCTTGGCTGTTGACCGGCAATCTGCAAACTCTTAAATTTGTAGGCTTACGTCCGTCCAAAAAAATTAAACTCTTTAACGGCAAACTCGAAGCCCGTTTGGTGCAATACTTAATGTATGCAGGAACTAAAAAATTAACATCTGAACATCGGG
>JALVKK010000334.1 GCA_027033875.1 Flavobacteriales bacterium | reverse complement strand
GTATGCTGCACATGGAAATTATCCAAGAACGATTGGAACGCGAATTTGATATGAATGTGATTACGACTGTTCCCAATGTGTCATATCACGCTTATACCAAGAAACATCCCGACAAACCGGTTATTGTCAATAATCCTTCAGAATTACCTGACCCGTCAAAATTGGATAGAGTAGAAGAACCTTATATCAAAGCAAGTATAATCACCAAATCCGATTTTATCGGTCCCATTATGACTTTAGCGCTCGAAAAACGCGGGCAAATAACCAATCAAGTTTATTTGACAACCGACCGTGTTGAATTGAGTTTTGATATGCCTTTGTCTGAAATTGTTTTTGATTTTTATGACCGCTTAAAAACCGTTTCAAAAGGCTATGCTTCATTTGATTATCACCCCATAGGTATGCGAAAATCCAAATTGGTCAAAGTGGATATTTTGCTCAACGGACAGCCGGTCGATGCGCTTTCGGCATTGATACACGCCGACAATGCTTACGATATAGGCAAAAAAATGGTACATAAATTGCGTGGTTTGATACCGCGACAACAATTTGATATTCCGGTGCAAGCCGCCATCGGCTCTAAAATTATTGCCCGAGAAACTATCAAAGCCCTTCGTAAAGATGTAACCGCTAAATGTTACGGTGGTGATATTTCTCGTAAAAGAAAACTGCTCGAAAAACAAAAGAAAGGTAAAAAACGTATGCGTCAAGTCGGCAATGTGCAGATACCGCAATCGGCATTTATGGCGGTGTTAAAATTAAACGATTAAATTATAAATATAATAACCTGTTAATAAATAAAAAAGCCGTGATTGTTCACGGCTTTTTTAAGGTGGTACCTCGCAGAATCGAACTGCGGACACAAGGATTTTCAGTCCTTTGCTCTACCAACTGAGCTAAGGTACCGGTTGTTTGAGTACTCGGGGCGGGACTTGAACCCGCACGGACATTACTGTCCATTGGATTTTAAGTCCAACGTGTCTACCAATTCCACCACCCGAGCCTGTCAGACTGTCAAAAAAAAAGAGCGAAAGACGGGATTCGAACCCGCGACATCCACCTTGGCAAGGTGGTGCTCTACCAGCTGAGCTACTTTCGCTTTTACTTTGCGAGTGCAAATATAAAACCTTTTTACATTTTAAAAAAATTTTTTTATAAAAAAATCTTGTTTTTTTTCTCTGTATTTATAACTGTTTGATTGACTTTGTGATAAATCTTTTGAAGTTACATATTTGACAATCGATAAAAATCATCATCTCAAAATTTATAGACAATCAAATCGTGTGTACTGTTGTAAACTAACAAGTAGTTACTCTGTTTCAAATTTTTAATATCCAAAATTTGTTGTCCGATAATAGGAAAATTCGGTAAACTTTTACCGGTATGATCAAAAGCGTAAATCTTATTGTTATCTGTGTTGGCTACAAAAATATAGAGGTGTTTACCGCTTTTGTAAATATGCGGACGAGCGTAAGTACCTAAGTCCAATTCAATGATTTTATCATTGATCAAAAGTTTGTTTTCACTAACGGCAGCTAATGTTTCATATCTGATTTCGGACAAAATGTGTTCAGGCAAATTAATTTTGCCGCTTTTCAGTTTTCCGGATAAATCAATGGACAAAAGCCGGTCTTTATCGTCAATATTGGCAAATTTATGTTTGATAACACCCCAACGGTTTCGGCTTGTTTCAAATGTTTCGGATACTTTTATCCGTGTTTCGCCTCGCCTGTTGAGCAAATACAATCTTCCGGTATTGTCGGATATTTGAATAAAATCTTTGTTCCCGATGCGAAAATGCCGAGGTGAAAATTGAATGTCCTTATCAATTTTAACTTTAAAACCTTTGACTTTTTCAGCTTTGTTGTCAAAGAGTTTAAACTTGTTTGACTGCGTGATGCCAAACCTGTATTTTCTATTGTGTTCATAGTCAAAAACACTGATACCTTGTGTGATTTTTTGTAAAAAATATTGCGGAAATTTATCGACAAAATGTCCTAATCGGTCGATGACGTACCAATGATGCGAAGTTACGAAAGTATATTGAACTTTGTGATTGCGAAGTATATCAACTTGACGAATTTTGCCGATAATTTTATCTTTTAGTTCTGTTTGCCAAAGTGTTTTTCCTTTTAAATTGACAAAATTTAAACGCTCTTTATCATCTTGATAAATAATATTGTAATCTTTGGTTTTGTGATTGTAAACCAATTGCGGATAGGATTCCGGCAATTCCGGCAAATCATATGTCAAAATTTGTTCAACCGGCTGCTGCCCTTGATTTTTGATGTATTTTTTCAAAACCAAATTGGTAAAAACCGTTCCGGATTCAAATTTAAATGTCTGTACTTTCATATATTTTCGCCCGTTGACAGCAATTCTGTTTTTGAATAAAACAAGATGATAATTATCGGGCAATTCGGCGCTTAAATTTTGGTAAATTTTACTATGTGATAAAGTGGAATGGTTCTGGATATCATTCAAAATTTTTTCGAGATAAGCCTTAGTTGAAGTGATTAAAACTTTGTCGTCAATTATGCTGAAATAACGGGCTGATAATGTCGGTAAAATATTTGAAAAATAGCTATCAATCAGATTGTTATACGGAAATTTGTCAATTTCGTAATTGTTAAAATCTTTGATTTTTTCTATTTTATCACCTGTAAATTCCGATACGTCGGATAATTGTAAAATAATGGCATAATTGGTGTTTTCTTTAAAAAAAGCAAATCCGTTTAAACCGGAAAGAAGGCTTCTGCCTTCAACAGTTTGTTGCGGTGCATAGAGTTTGATATTGTTAAGATTGTTTACAAATTGTTCAAAATTATCAAAGTTCAGAGTCAGTGTTTCATCGACAGCAAAAGGAATGTACGAGCTGAAATCTTGCCGTACGGGTTGAATGGATTCAAACATAGCTTCAAGAACACTAGCGTCATCACGACTTAAACTAATACCGGAAGCAATTTGTTTTTCGGTTTCAACCAAATCCAAAAATTGCCAACTGCCGGTATCTTGCCACTTGATTTTTAACGAACTATTGAAAAAAACGTCTGGTTTCAATCGAGTGGTACATACTATAAGATTCATGTCGGCATCATTGTCTAAACTGGCAATACCTTTTTTAAAATATTGATTTTCATATAATTGTCCAAAACTTTGTTGATCTCTGATACAATTTTCGATAAATAATTGTTGATTGGAAATAAAATAAGAACCCTTTAATTTGGTAGCATAATAAACTGTATTTTTGTAAGTAGTAGAAAGGATTGTGTCTTGTTCGTAAACGCTTGATTTACCGTTGAATAAGCTGTCTATATTGCGAAGTTGTCCGGTTGCGACAAAGCCATTTATCTTAGATTTGTTTTGTAAAATATTGATTAAATAGGGCGTATCAAATCCGGCTTTTGATAAAAAAGATTTGTCGGTAAAATTCAAATAATAATCCGTAATAATAGGATTTTGAGTTAAAATAGCATTGGCTTTGTTTATTTTGACAATATAGCCGGCTTGAGGAATAATATAATCAAACAGCTGTACTTTTGCTTGTTTTTGTTGGTGCTTGCAACCGGCAAAAGTCAAAGTCAATAAACTGATAATAATAATGTAGTATCGCATAATCCGGAATAATTTGTTGTTACAAAGATAGGGATATATGTTAAAAGTTAAAAGTTGAATGTTAATATTGGATGTTGTGCTTTAATAAGCTCGGCAATCGCACTTCTGCACATTCCGTCCCGAATCAAAAGTGGCTGAGTACTTCGAACATAGTGAGAATTAAACCGAATTAGGTGGCTGAGTGCTGTGAGCATAGCGAACAGTGTACCGAAGCCCCGATACCGACCTACGTCGGCACAAGTTATCAAATCCCCCTCATAAGAATCGAGGCACATCAAATAACCGGTATTAGCATATCAATAAAAAACCTTATTTTTGTAGCAAACTTAGCATAAGTGATAAAAAAAACGACCTTATTATTGGCGGTACCTTTTATTTGGTTGACCAAATTTTATCAATATTTCATTTCACCTCTATTGGGGAGTAATTGTCGATATACGCCAACTTGTTCACATTATACGATAGAAGCGCTGAAAACACATGGCATTTTTACGGGCGGTTGGTTGTCTATCAAGCGTATTTTAAGTTGCAATCCTTGGGGCGGTTCCGGTTATGACCCCGTACCGACAAAAGAAGAATTAAGAACTGAAAAAATGTCAAAAAAAGAAAAAAAATGAATCTATTAAGTATTGTTTGGGATCCGGGAATCGGATTGGAATTAGGACCGGTTACTATCAGATATTATAGTATGATGTATATATTCGGCTTTATTGCCGGTTATTATATCATGAAAAAAATTTTTGAAAACGAAAATTTATCCAAAACTTTGTTAGACCCGATATTGACTTATGTAGTAATCGGCACTTTGTTAGGAGCGCGTTTGGGACATGTGTTTTTTTATGACTGGCCTTACTATAAAGAGCATTTGCTCGAAATTTTGGTGCCGGTAGTCAAGACGGTCGATGGTTATAAGTTTACCGGATTTCGAGGATTGGCAAGTCATGGTGCAACCATCGGAATTTTCTTAGCGGTTTGGTATTTTTGGAAAAAGCATCTCAAAGGCAAACATTCTTTTTTGTGGATACTCGACCGGATTACCTTAACGATACCTATCGGAGCGGCATTGATCAGAATCGGGAATTTACTCAATTCCGAAATAATCGGTAAACCTACAGGTACCGATTACGGTTTTATTTTTAAACAACTCGGCGAAGATTTTCCGCGCTATCCGACTCAATTGTACGAAGCAGGTGCTTATTTAGCTCTGCTCTTTGTAATGTTGTATCTTTACTGGAAAACTGACCGGAAAAAATATGAAGGAATGTTGTTCGGTATTTTCTTTGTATTGCTCTGGACGGTTCGTTTGGTGGTAGAATTTTACAAAGAACCGCAAGATGAAAAAGATGCCCGTCTGTTGTTGCAAACCGGACTCGACAAAGGGCAATGGCTCAGTATTCCGATGTTGATTTTCGGTTTGGCAGTGATGGTGTATGCTTATAAAAAGTATAGAGTTGAAAAATAAAGGAAAAAATGATTGAAAATTGAATAATTATTATCAATAAAACACCCGACATCAAATAACCAATTATTACTAAATTTACAAAAAAACCATAAAATCAGCTATGCCCTCATTTTTTAATTTACAAAAAAACAAAAAATTCGGATACACGCCACGTTATTATGACGAGCGTAAAGAACGCTTGGAAAATATGAAAAAACAATACGGCGATGAAGCAACCACCGCCGAACAACGCATGCGTGGCAAATTCAGACGTCCTACAAAGACTACCATGCCGGGTATTTTTTCCGGTGCTAGCATGCGTACTTTTTTCATTCTAGGCATTTTGGTTCTGGCTGTTTATTATTTGTTAAAAAAATATCAATTTATTTAATGGAACACGGACGCATCAAATTATTACCCGACCATGTCGCCAATCAGATTGCCGCCGGCGAAGTAGTACAACGCCCTGCTTCGGTGGTCAAAGAATTGATGGAAAATGCTCTGGACGCCGGTGCCGACGACATCAAACTCATTGTCAAAGACGGCGGCAAAACACTTATTCAAGTAGTCGATAACGGACAAGGTATGAACGAGTTGGACGCCCGTATGGCTTTTGAACGACACGCTACCAGCAAAATTAACTCTGCCGAAGATCTGTTTCACTTGCAAACCAAAGGCTTTCGCGGTGAAGCTTTGGCATCTATTGCCGCAGTCGCTCATATCGAAATGAAAACCAAAACCGAAAACACCGAATTAGGCACTTACATCAAAATAGAAGGTACTCAGGTGCTTAAACAAGAACCCGTGGCAACGCCAAAAGGTACATCTATAGCTGTAAAAAATCTGTTTTACAACATACCGGCACGTCGCAAATTTTTAAAATCCGTGCAAGTGGAAATGCGACATATCAATGATGAATTTCACCGTTTGGCATTAGCACACCCCGGTATTGCTTTCAGCTTAATACACAACGGCAATACCGTATATCACTTGCCTAAATCCAAATTGTTGCAACGAATCGGCAATTTGTTTGGTAACAAAATGCAAGAAAAATTAGTACCGGTTGAAGAAAGTACAGATTATATCAAAATTTACGGCTTTACCGGCAAACCCGAATTTGTCAAACTCAAACGCGGCGAACAGTTTTTCTTTGTCAACAACCGCTTTATCAAAAGTCCTTACCTGAATCACGCCGTTCTTACGGCTTACGAAGGTTTGATTAAAGACAAAGCTTATCCGTCTTATTTTATTTATTTTGAGATAAATCCCGAACATATCGATGTGAATATTCACCCGACCAAAACCGAAATAAAATTTGACGACGAACAAACGGTATATGCCATTTTAAAAGTAGCGGTTAAACATAGTTTAGGACAATTTAATCTGTCCCCGCCTATGGATTTTGATAGTCGTCCGGATTTGGAAGTACCTTACGAATATCATAAAAAAACGCCTGTCAATCCGCCCATTAATGTCGATCCGGACTTTAATCCGTTTAAAGAAGACGATTTCGGGCAGCCGGCAAAATTATCGCCACTTAAAATGTCCAAAAAAATGGCATATTTTGATAATTTGATGCACGAAACCGCTGAAACGGCTGATGAAATTACTAAGGAACAATCGCTTGACAATACAAATCTTATACATATAGACAGTCGTATCAATCGCGAGAGTTTTCAACTCAAACAAAAATATATCGTTAGCCGTTACGATAACA
>JALVKK010000333.1 GCA_027033875.1 Flavobacteriales bacterium | reverse complement strand
CAATGCTTAATTTATTGATAAAATCAGCTTTGCTTTGTGCATGCTCGGCTTCATGTATCAACGCCCCAATTGAAGTGCCACTACGTAAAATTTGTTTACTAAGCACAAAATCTTTTTGCTCATTTTTTAAAAATTTTGATAACTTAATTATTCTTAAAGCAAATCTAAATGATTTTTCTTTAATAATATTTTCCTTTTTATGATTCATAAAAATTATCCATTATCCATTTTCAATTATCCATTTTAAGACGCTTTGCGTCTTAATGCGCTTCATACCAATTATCCCCCACACCGATATCGACAATCAAGGGTACCGGAAGTTCCACAACATTTTCCATTTCTGTTTTGATGAGTTGTTGTACTTCTTCCAGTTCGGATAGGGCGACTTCAAAGACCAATTCGTCATGGACTTGCAAGAGCATTCGGGTTTGGTATTTTTCGGCTATTTTGTCATGGATACTGATCATCGCCTTTTTGATAATATCTGCGGCGCTGCCTTGTAAGGGGGCATTTACGGCGTTGCGTTCGGCTGCCGAACGGACAATAGCGTTACGTGAATAAATATCTTTTAAATACCGGCGGCGTTTAAAAATCGTTTCAACATAGCCATGCTCGCGGGCGAGATCGACTTGTTTCTTGATATAATCTTTCAGGGTCGGATAGGTTTCAAAATACGTATCAATCAATTGTTTGGATTCTTTGCGACTCAAGCCTGTTTGTTGGCTCAATCCGTGTGCCGATAGTCCGTAAATGATACCGTAATTGACACTTTTGGCATGCGAACGTTGTTCTTTGGTAACTTCACGGAGCGGTATGCCGAATACTTTGGCTGCCGTAGCACGGTGTATATCTTCATCTTGGGCAAAAGCTTTGAGCATTTCGGGGTCGCGACTAAACGAAGCTATCAAGCGCAACTCAATCTGCGAATAGTCAGCAGAGAGCAATTTATAGCCCTTTTCTGCAACAAAAGCTTTACGGATTTCCTTACCCCAACGGGTGCGAATGGGAATATTTTGCAAATTCGGATTGGTGGAACTCAAGCGTCCTGTTGCCGTAATACCTTGGTTGAAATGCGTGTGAATGCGTCCGGTAACGGGATTGATATATTTTGGTAAGGCTTCAACATAGGTTGACAGCAGTTTGGTCAAGGAACGCCATTCCAAAATCTTTTGAATAACCGGTTGATCCTGATATTTGCCGAGTACCTCTTCCGATGTGGAATATTGACCTGTTTTAGTCTTTTTGGGTTTAGTATCTATCTTGAGTTTTTCAAACAAAATAATCCCCAATTGTTTGGGAGAACCGATGTTAAAAGTCTCTCCGGCTAACTCAAAAATATCTATTTCAAGTTGCTTGACTTCTTTTTCGAGTTGAACTTTGATATTTGTTAAAACAGCCGTATCGAGTTTGATACCGGCAAGTTCCATATCGCCCAATACTTTTATCAACGGCATTTCAATGTCGTTGTAAAGAGCTTCGGCATTGACTTCCTTGAGTTTTTTTGACAAAATATCGTTTAATTGTAAACTGATGTCTGCTCTTTGCAAAGTATATTCTATCCAATCTTGCCGGTTGGTGTTCTTCTTATCAGGTTTGTTGAGGCGGATATTCAAATAATTTTCAGACAGAATTTCCAATTCGTTTCGCATTTCCGGATTGATTAGGTAGTGCATAATCAAAATATCCGTCAGTTCTCCTTTACAATCAATATGATTGTGTTTCAACAATTTATATTGCTCTTTTAAATCGTAGCCTACTTTTTTTTGGTCTGCGTTGGTCCAAAATTCGCGCCATACCGACAATCCGGATTGCAGATTGTCTTTTAAAGGCAAATGATAGATTTTTCCCGGATTAAATCCGATAGCCAAATCGTAAACATCCGTTTGAAAGTCAAACTCCTGCGGATAAATTTCTATGACAGCTTCCGGTTTGTTTTGTATTTTTTTCAAAAGCAATTCCATTGCTTTCGGACTGTCTATCAGTTGATAGAAATGCTCATGCGTTCGGGAATTTGTTTGCGGAGGCTCGTTGTTATCGTCAAATAAGCTGAACTGTTCACCGGCTAAGACTTGTTTGTTTTCTTGTTGATTTTCAACATATTCCGGTCTAAATAAACGATTAAACTGTTCGGCTATACGGCGAAATTCCAATTCTTTAAAGATCGTATTGGTTCTTTCAAAGTCCGGTGTTTCCAGTTCGTATTGTTTTTCATCAAAACGGATAGGCGCATTGATGTTGATAGTTGCCAGTTTTTTAGACAACAACCCGAGTTCTTTGTTGGC
>JALVKK010000332.1 GCA_027033875.1 Flavobacteriales bacterium | reverse complement strand
ATGGCAGCCTCCAAATTAATTTCTGATATCGGCATTGTTTCGGTTATCGGATATGATTTTCCGGATAACTATTTAAAGAAATTCACAGAACGTAATATCAATATTGAAGGAATTAATAAAATTACCGATGAAAAAACCTTTTATTGGAAAGGCAGGTATCACAACGATTTGAACAAACGCGACACTTTGGTAACGGAAGTAAACTGTTTGGCGCATTTTAAGCCCGTTGTTCCTGATTCTTATAAAGATGCTGATTTTTTATTATTAGGTAATCTGCATCCGGCTATCCAACAATCTGTTATTGACCAAATGACTACCCGTCCTAAATTGATTGCTCTTGATACCATGAATTTTTGGATGGACACGGCTTGGGACGACTTAATGATTGTCTTAAAAAATATCGATATTCTCATCATCAACGATGAAGAAGCCCGTCAGTTGAGCAAAGAATA
Organism: Flavobacteriales bacterium; assembly: GCA_027033875.1. Classification (GTDB taxonomy): domain Bacteria; phylum Bacteroidota; class Bacteroidia; order Flavobacteriales; family Flavobacteriaceae; genus WGBX01. The sequence continues at coordinate 18,681 of JALVKK010000332.1, read as the reverse complement.
TTCATTGGTGCGCGCTGCCAAAACCATTCAAGAAATGGGACCAAAATATTTGATTATTAAGAAAGGTGAACACGGAGCGTTACTATTCCACGGTAAAAATATCTTTTTTGCCCCCGCCCTGCCTCTCGATGAAGTCTTTGACCCGACAGGTGCCGGCGACACTTTTGCCGGTGGCTTTATCGGCAAATTGGCGCAATTGGAAGATATCGGTTTCAAAGCGATGAAAAATGCCGTTATCTGCGGGTCTAATCTTGCCTCGTTTACAGTAGAAAAATTTGGCACCGAACGTTTGGAAAGTTTAACCAAAACGGAAATTCAAGCCCGTTTGCAAGATTTTATTCATTTAACGCAGTTTGAGATTGAGTTGGTTTAGAATAAGCATCTTATTTACAATTCTCTTCACTTCCTGCAACACGCCACACTACCGCATTGCGCCACACAATCCGGAGCAAGAAGGGGTGCTAACGGAACAATATATGCCGTATTTTGAATTGCCGGACAGTACCATGCAAATAACTTCTGTAGAAGCAGGCATGGGCAAAGCGACCATTATGGATTTTTGGGCATCGTGGTGCCGGCCTTGTCGCGAAACGGCAAATCCGGCTTATAAAAAATTGTATGTTAAATATCACCGGAAGGGTTTAAATATCATCGGTGTTTCTACCGATAGACATACATATTTTTGGAAAAAAGCTTTGCAACAAGACAGCTTGCCGTGGTTACAACTTATTGACAGTACCCGACAAATTCTACAAACTTACCAAGTCAAAAGTTTGCCTGCTATGTATCTCATTGATCGTACCGGAAAAATCGTTGGAAAAAATTTGTGGGGAAAAGAATTAGATAAAAAAATTGATAGTTTGCTTCGTTAAATGAAAATGTAACCTTGGTAATTTAGCTATTATTAAACCATTAAGACATTAAGGTCATTAATGTTTCATTAAGATTCAGTTGCCTCTTCCTGATTTTTGTTGACTTTTCGAGTCAACCTATTTCAGGGACGTACAAAGCTATCGCCACCGCAAACTCTCAACCAAATGCATCACATCTTTTTTCAAGTATTTGACAGCCGGCATAATGGAATCGTAATTGGGTTGGGCATAAAAATATAAGGAACCGTCCAAAAAATGTTTGATACTGTCAGTAGCGTGAAATTGAATTTGTGATGCAGCATTGCCGGTTACCTTGTTGATGCTTGCAAAAACACGTTTTTTTTCGTTGATATAATCGCGGGTGATGATTTCATCGGCTTTTACGGTATGTTCGTAAGTGAATTTTTCGGCATCGCGCAACAGACCTTCCAAATTGTTGTCGATAGAATTGTAAGTCAGATAAATTTTGGCTTTCATAGCCGGATACACCAAATTAATTTTTTTATCCGATATATGTTCTATTTTGGCGAGATTGGATTTTTCTATGCTAAAATGTTCCAAATCAACCTTTTGATAAACAGCTTGTGGATATTCCAAACGCAATTGGGCTTTGGGTTTGGGTATGGTTTCCCCTCCGGAACAAGCCGTCAGCCAAATAATGCCTGTTACTAAAACAAGAAGACGGATAAAATAATATGTCGGTTTGATTTGCATATTTATTAAAAAGCGGCATTACCCGGGTAGCGCGGATAAGGAATCACATCGCGGATATTACCCATGCCGGTTACAAATTGTACCATACGTTCAAATCCCAATCCGAAACCGCTGTGAACAGCCGTCCCGAAGCGGCGCGTATCTATATACCAATACAATTCTTCTTGGTCAATACCTAAATCTTCCATTTTTTGTAATAATATATCTAAACGTTCTTCACGTTGCGAGCCACCGACAATTTCGCCAATGCCGGGGAATAAAACGTCCATGGCACGGACGGTTTTTTGGTCATCGTTAAGACGCATATAAAAAGCTTTGATTTTGGCGGGATAATCGTAAATAATCACCGGACTTTTAAAGTGTTTTTCAACTAAATAACGCTCGTGTTCGCTTTGTAAATCGACACCCCACTCAACAGGGAATTTGAATTTTTTCTTTTTAAAGGCTTTGGAATTTTGCAAGATTTCAATGGCTTCGGTATAACTCAAACGGATAAAATTGTTGTCTAGTACAAATTGCAATTTTTCTATCAATGCCAATTCGCTACGTTCTGCTTGCGGTTTTTGTTTTTCTTCATTTTTCAGGCGCATTTCCAAAAATTGCAAATCTTCATAATTTTTGTCTATAACCGTTTTGATAATATATTTGACAAAACTTTCGGCTAAATCCATATCTCCGTGCAGGTCCATAAAAGCAACTTCGGGTTCTATCATCCAAAATTCAGCCAAATGTCTGGTAGTATTTGAATTTTCCGCTCTAAAAGTCGGTCCGAAGGTATAAACTTTACCCAATGCCATGGCATAGGTTTCGGCTTCCAATTGTCCGGAAACTGTCAAATTGGTTTTACGTCCGAAAAAGTCTTTTTTGTAGTCGATGGCGCCTTCTTCATCACGGGGCGGATTGGCGGGATCCAAGGTGGTTACCTGAAACATTTCGCCGGCACCTTCGGCATCAGCTCCGGTGATGATAGGCGTATTGACATATAAAAAATCATTTTCTTGAAAATATTGGTGTACGGCATAAGACAAAGTATTTCGTACGCGCATAATGGCACCAAACAAAGTAGTGCGCGGACGTAAATGTGCTTTTTCACGCAAAAATTCCAGACTGTGCCGTTTGGGCTGAATGGGGAATTTTTCCGGATCAGATTCACCTAAAATCTCCAATTCGTTGACCAAAATTTCTACTTTTTGACCTTTTCCCATACTTTCGACCAATTCGCCTTTGGCATAAACCGCCGCGCCGGTATTGATTTTTTTACGCAGGTTTTCGTCAAATTGTTCAGGCTCTATCACCAATTGCAGATTTTGAATGGTCGAACCGTCATTAACCGCAATAAAACGGTCGTTTCTAAAAGTTTTGACCCAAGCTTTGACTTCTACCGGTTGGTTGAGAGCGTCGGAATTTATAATTTGTTTAATCGTTTTCATATATCTTAAAAATCTTTTCTAAATACTGATAAGTCTTATTTTATGAATGGCAAATTTAATTAAAATTAGTTGAATGTTAAAGGTTATATTTCGACAAGCTCAATAAACTGAGTTGAAAGTTCTTTTTAGTACCGAGTACCTAGTGGAAAGTGCCAAGTGCACTTCGGTACAATTTTGCTCCTTCGTCACAAAATCACTCAGTAACCAATTCCTCAGATATGATGCATAATTTGAATAAGAATTGGTACTGTCATTCCGATAGAGCGACTATAGGGAGTGGGAAGGAATCTAAATTATTTCATTTTAACCGAGATTATTTTGGCAGGGCACAATTCCGAAGCTTTTTGTACTTGTTCATATACGGCGTTATCCGGTTCTTTGAGTGTAAAAAAACCTTTGCGTTCATAGGATTTCACCAAAATGCTTTTACCATCTTTTTGCGACATATGAAATTGTTGTGGAGCTACCTCAACACAATAGTTGCAACCTATACATTTCTTTCGCTGTAAAGTAATGATTACCATACTGTTATAGCGATTTAAAACCTAATTTATTACGTGTACGGTTTAAAACTTCATTGGCTACTTTACGGGCTTTTTCGGCACCTTGTGCCAGCGCTTTGTCTATCTTGTCTTTGTGGTTCATATAATAATCATAGTGTTGGCGTTCTTCGGCAAATTTGTCAATAATCAATTCGAATAAAGCTTGTTTGGCGTGACCGTAACCAAAATTGCCTGCCAAATATTTTTGACGCAAATCTTCCGTTTGTACGGGGCTTGCCAGTAGTTTATACAAGGCAAACACATTGTCAGTATCCGGATTTTTAGGTTCTTCGAGCGGCGTACTGTCCGTAACGATTTTCATGATTTGTTTGCGTAATTTTTTTTCTGGCAAAAAGATATTGATGATATTATTGCGCGATTTACTCATTTTGTTACCGTCTGTGCCGGGAATATACATGGTTTCTTTTTGCAAAGCAATTTCGGGAATAACAAAAGTCTCACCCATTTGCCGGTTAAAACGTTGGGCAACATCGCGGGTTATTTCCAAATGTTGTTTTTGGTCTTTGCCTACGGGAACCACTTCGGCATCATACAATAAAATATCCGCTGCCATTAGCATCGGGTAAGTAAACAGTCCGGCATTGACATCAGACAAGCGGTCGGCTTTGTCTTTAAAAGAATGTGCCAAAGTCAAGCGCTGATATGAAAAAAATGTGCTTAAATACCAAGCCAGTTCTGTAACTTGCGGGATATCCGACTGGCGGTAAAATACGGTTTTGTCGATATCCAAACCGAATGCCAGCCAAGTTGCTGCGGTACTGTATGTATTTTCTCGCAAAATTTTCGCATCTTTAATCTGGGTCAGCGAGTGCATATCGGCAATAAACAAAAATGATTCGTTTGCCGGATTTTCGGCTTGTTTTATAGCAGGTAAAATAGCGCCTAAAATATTGCCGAGATGCGGTGTGCCTGTGCTTTGGATACCTGTAAGTATTCTCATTTTGTATTCTTGATTTTTTGAAGCACAAATTTAATGTATTTTTTTATATTGCCACAAAAAACAAAAGAGAGCCTAAGCTCTCTTTCCGTTTTGTTTGTTTGTGTCTTTATATTTTTTTATCAATTCTTTCGGATATTAAAATTCAAAAATCGGATTTTTCGTTTTTGATATTAAATAGCATTTTGAAAGGTTTGCAATTTGTTAAAACTTTAAGAATACTTTGCAAAAATACAAAAAAAAATGAAAATACAAAAAATTTTTAAAAAAAATCGCTATATTAGTTGAATGCTTATTATTTTTCAGGAGATTCAGTTAATAAAAAAGACTTAAAAACCAAAAACGGATAAGGTTGTCCCCTTCTGTATTTGTTAGAATTGTTTGCATACAGATTGTTATAACTCTTTATGACAGAACCACCAATCAAAACAATTATTTTGATTTTTTTCGTTTATCGACTTCTTTTACATTCGTTGCCGGTGATTAAGTACATTAAATTCTAAAAGTTAACATAATTAAATTCTTTTCTTCTGTTGCAAGAATTATTGTAAATTTGTCGTGTTTTTTTTAAATTTACAATTATGACAAAAACAAAACTGGTATGGAAAGGCAAGATGCAATTTGATGCATATTCCGAAGGACAAGATGCACCTATACACATAGAAGCGGAAGAAAAATTCGGCGGCATAGGTTACGGATATCAACCCAAACCTTTGATGTTGGTTTCGCTAGCCGGCTGTACGGCATTGGATGTTGCTTCGCTGATGAAAAAAATGCGTATAGACGAGAATGTATCGGATTTTAGCGTAGAAGTAGAAGCCAATATGACTGACGAACACCCAAAATTTTACGATAAAGTGCATGTTATCTACAACTTTAACGGCAAAGATTTGAATCGTGAAAAATTGACCAAATGCGTAACACTGTCCGAAGGACGTTATTGCGGTGTTTTTAAAATGTTTAGATCTTTTGCCGAGGTTACTTACGAGATCAATTTTATGGAAGAATAATTTTTTGTATTTTTATCACAAAATAAAATTATGCAAGACATCAACTCGTATTTATCGCAACATCGTCAAGGCTTGTTAGACGAATTGTTTGCTTTGTTACGCATACCTTCGGTTAGTGCCGATCCTACTTTTGTATCCGATGTAGAGTCAGCAGCGACTTTTATCAAAGACGAAATGCAAAAAATAGGCTTAGACAATGTTTCCGTTGAAGAAACGCCGGGTTATCCTATTGTTTACGGCGAAAAAATATTAGACCTCTCGTTACCTACGGTACTTGTTTACGGGCATTACGATGTACAACCGCCCGACCCCGTTGAATTGTGGGAGTCGGACCCGTTTGAACCGGTCATCAAGACAACCGCTATACATCCGGACGGTGCTATTTTTGCCCGCGGGGCTTCGGACGACAAAGGGCAAATGTTTATGCATCTCAAAGCGGTCGAATATTTGTTGCAACAACAAAAACTCCCGGTTAACGTCAAGTTTATGATTGAAGGCGAGGAGGAGGTAGGTTCGCCCAGTTTGGCATGGTATGTGGCACGTCATCACGACAAACTCAAAAACGATGTTATCGTTATTTCGGATACCGGTATGGTGGCAAATGATGTGCCGGCAATCACTACGGGACTACGCGGATTGTCGTATGTAGAAGTGGCAATAACCGGACCTAATCGCGATTTACATTCAGGACTTTACGGGGGAGCAGTTGCCAATCCTATCAATATTTTGACCAAAATGATAGCCGGACTGACCGACGAGCAAAACAGAATTACCATACCGAGATTTTATGATAAAGTAAAAGAATTGTCTGCACAAGAAAGAGAAAGTATTGCAAAAACACCTTTTGATTTGGACCAATACAAAAAGGAATTGGATATTGATTCGGTTTACGGAGAAGCGGGTTATACAACTTTGGAACGTCAAAGTATTCGTCCGAGTTTAGACGTCAACGGTATTTGGGGTGGTTATACCGGTGAAGGTGCCAAAACTATTATTCCTTCCAAAGCCTATGCTAAAATCAGTATGCGTTTGGTACCGGATCAAGACCCTGACGAAATACCCGGATTGTTTGAAAAACATTTTAAACAATTAGCTCCGGAAGGAGTCAAAGTTAAAGTAAGCGCTTTGCACGGCGGTTATCCTTATGTTACCCCTACGGACTGTCCGGGATATAAAGCGGCTGCCAAAGCTATGAAACAAGCTTTCGGCAAAGACCCTTTGCCTATTTATTCCGGTGGCAGTATTCCTATTGTTCCTTTGTTTGAAAAAGAATTGGGGAGCAAATCCATCTTGATGGGTTTCGGACTTAATTCGGATGCGATACATTCGCCAAACGAACATTACGGAGTATTCAATTACTTTAAAGGTATCGAGACTATTACATATTTCTATGATTATTACAAAGAATTATTTTTATAATATCTGTCAATTATCAATATCATAGAATATAAATTATTATTATCCGTACAAAACAACATGGCGTCAATATTTTGTTCCGGATTTGGGTATTTTTATTCGGTATATTTATGAATACTTTTATCTCGTTTGAAAATATTCAAAATCACGAAGGCTTTTGTAGTATTCAATAACAGCTTTGTAGTCGCTGAACTTTGTGTCTCCCGTATGTTGTTTTAATTTTTTGTAGAGTTCTTTACGCCATGCTTTTACGGTATTTTCACTGATATGATTATTTTGAGCATATTGGTATTGTGACAAACCGTTGGCAATGCTTATCCAAACATCTAAGACTTCAATTTTGTAAATATTATATTTTTCTTTTAAAAAATTTTTAAAATTATTTATGTTTACTGCAGGTTTTGTATTTTGTTTTTGTTGAAACAGGACCGTATTTAATTTCTCTATTTTTTGAAGAGTCAGGTTATATTCTTTCAGATTTGTTTTATACTTTTTGTAAAACCAAAAGCCCAATAAAATACCGGTAAAGATTAAAACTGTCAAAAATATCACACTGTATATCAATTTTTGTTTTTGCTTTTTTTGAGTGTTTAGTTCTTGTTGTTTTATCAACATACGTTTTTTAAGCAATTCTTTTTGATATTTTGTTTCTGTTCCCGAAAAAGATTTGAATTTACGTTGGTTTATTGAATCGGTATATTTGAGATGCAAATTGATATATCTATAAGCTTTTTGATAATCGTTTTTTATTGCATAAATATCTGCTAACAGTTTGTAATACAGTTTTTTATATCTGGCTTTCAGTTTCTCTGCATATTTTTTTTCTTTTGGTAATTCTATCAATAGTTTGAGAGCTTCATCATATTTTTGTTGAGCTATTAGAATTTCAGCTAAGGTCAGTTTGCCGGTAATTATTTTATCGGTAATTTTATGTTGTTCGGCTATTGTAATGGCATTACGGTTACTTATCAGCGCTTTATCAAGTTGTCCGGTTTGCAAATATACATTAGCCATATTGTTATAAATGGTACTGATAAAAGTATTGTTGTTGGTTTTGATAAAAAAATTCAAAGCTATGGAATCGTGATATAGCGCTTTTTGCGGTTTTTTTAATTTTTCATACACTTCACCTAAGGCGTGGTGATTTGAAATATTATATATTTTCAGTTTGATTTTGGCAGAATCTTGCAAGGCTTTTAAAAAATATTGTTCTGCCGTTTTGTAGTCATTCATCACAAAATATTTCCAACCCAAAATATTGTTAAAAAAACTGATTCTTTCGTAGTCATGGATTTTGTATGCCAAATTAACCGTTTTGATATGATAAACATCAGCCAAGCTGTCTTGGTGCATATTCATATAAAGACGAGCCAGATTGGCATAAAGGGTTATTAAAATTTTCTGTAGTTTTTTATCAGAATTAATATCTATTTTATTAAACAGGGATAAGGTAGATTGGTAGTTTGTCAAAGCCAAGTCATATTGATCTATTCTATTGTAAATACGTCCTTGCAGAATATTTGTTCTGATTAAGCCTTTGGTATTATTCGTTTGTTTGCAATATGTTTTTAAGGCTTCCGTTTCATCTATCGCTTTTTGAAATTCACTTTGACGAAAATATAATTTGGCTTTGAATAATCCGGCTTTAAAATACAGTGTTTTTTCTCGCTCATTGTTTTGACTTACCCTTATTATTTGGTTCAAATATTGAAGTTTTTTTTCGATATTACAGTTACATTTGTACAATATACTTGATAAACTATCAAAGTACTTTTCTTTGAGTTGCCTATCTTGATTTGTTATAATTTTTTGTATATAATTATTTATTTTTTTTTCTTGTGCTGTTGAAAAAAAATAAATATTAACGGTAATCAACAAAAACAGAAATCTTAAAGGCATATACATTGATAATTAGATTTCAAAATTAGCAATAAACCGTGAATTTGTAAAGTTATTTATCAATTCTTTTTTTTTTGAAATGAAGAAAGTTATTATTTATTTTTATTTCATCGGTTTTTGGTTGCAAATGCGGTTCTATTTTATTCAAGCTGTCCGCTTTATGTTTGAATTCCGTATAAATTTCGTCATAAATTTTAGATAATTCTTCCGGATGATAACTGTAATAATCGGTTGTTTTCTTGAGCATGGCACTGTCTATTTTATATTTTTTATAGACCAACAATATAATGTTGTTGTTCAACGAGTCATTATCCGGTATTTTTTGCTGAATTAAATCCGCTAAAATAAGTTCTTTTAAAACTTGTTTATAAGTTGTACGAGAGATTATATTTTCGGGTTTTTGATGACAAGCCCAAAGGAGTAATCCGACAATATATATGAGATATATTTTTTTCATAATCAAATATTTTTGCTAAATCGCATCTTTATTACACCCCAAGCGGCTTCTGAAATAATACCGCCGTGCATTTTTGATTTTCCTCTGATTCTATCGGTAAAAATAATAGGAATTTCTTTAATTTTAAATCCCTTTTTCCAAGCTTTGTATTTCATTTCTATTTGAAAGGCATATCCGACAAATTCTATATTGTCAAAATTGAAATTTTGCAAAACTTCTTTTTTATAACCGACAAAACCGGCAGTTGTATCTTTAACGGGAATTCCCGTTATCATTCTAACATACATAGAAGCAAAGTAAGACAAAAGTATGCGTTTCAAGTCCCAATTTACAACATTAATCCGTCCTTTTAAATAACGCGAACCGACACTGATATCGGCTTCATTATTTTGTAAGACATTTAATAAATCAACAAGTTTGTGAGGCGGGTGTGAAAAATCGGCATCCATTTCAAAAATATAATCATAGTTGCGCTGCAATGCCCACTTAAAACCATCAATATAGGCTTTGCCCAAACCTTCTTTGTTTGGACGGTTTAACAAAAACAAACCTTGAGGATATTTTTCATCTTTTAGTTTTTTGACAATATTGGCGGTATTATCCGGCGAATTGTCATCGACAACCAGAATGTCGAAATCTTTTTGCAAATGAAAAACCCGGTCAATAATTTCTTCAATATTGTCCTTTTCGTTATAAGTCGGGATGATCACAAGAGATTTTTGGTTGTTCATATTGTTGGTTAATCGGTTATTTGGTTAATCGGTTATTTGATGTTGGATGTCCGATGTCCGATGTCGGATGTCTGGTATAGAATTGTTTTAAGCGTCGATGTCGATATTCAATCAATATGCTTTTTTGTCGCCTCTGAAAATATTAAAGATTGTAAATAAAATAATCTTTATATCAAGCCACAATGACCAATTCTCAATATAAAACAAATCGTATTTTACTCGATATATAATATCTTCATCTGTTTTTACTTCACCGCGGTATCCTTTTACTTGTGCCAGACCCGTGATTCCGGGTTTGATATAGTGTCTTTCCATAAATTTGTCAATTTTCTTTAAAAAACGTTCATTTTCATTGACCATGTGCGGGCGTGGGCCAACTACGGACATTTCACCTTTGAAAACATTCAAAAACTGGGGCAATTCGTCTAAACTGGTTTTTCTTAATATTTTACCAATTCCGGTAATCCTGTTGTCGTTTTTGCTTACTTGTTTGATATCAGCTAAATTATTAGGAAACATTGAACGAAATTTGTAACAATTAAAAAGTTCGTAATTAATACCGTTGCGTTTTTGCTTGAAAAATACAGGTCCTTTTGACTCTAATTTGATAATCAATCCGATAATCGGTACTAACCATGATAAAAAACAAATAATTATACAACTTGAAAAAATGAGATCGAAGAGCCGTTTGATAACTTTATTGACCGGCTTGTCAAGCGGTGATTTATTTAAAGACAAAACCGGATAATAATCAAAATAATCGACTTTTAGTTGTTTGCCGAGAATTTCTTTGTTATCGGGAATAAATTTTACCGATATAAAATGATTGTCGGCATAATTGATAATATCTTTTATCTGTGTATTGGAACATTCTTTTAACGAACAAAAGATGACATCGACGGGATTTCTGTCTAAATAGGCTTTCAATTCATCATAACTACCTTCAATTTCCGGATTGTTGCCTTTACCAAAGAAACTATCAAATATGTAGCCGTAATCAACACGTACATTCAAAATATTTCGAAATTTGACGGTTTCTTCATTATATCCGACTATCAAAAAACTGCGGATATTACCACCTTTTGCTCTGTAATATTTGAAGAAAATATAAATTAAAAATTTGAAAATAAACAACAATAAATTGAGAATAAATAAATATTTGAGCAAAAAACGATGAGACGAATATATAGTCAAAAAATGAAAAAACGTAACTATTGATAAATCAAAAATTAGAACTTGTTTTATGGTTTTACTGATGATTTCGGCAGGTTTGGTATTGCGGTAAATTTCATAAAACTTGGTAAAATAACTAATGACAAACCAGACGATATCAAAGATAACAAACAATAATAGCGGTTGTTCAAAATTAAAATTACGGATAAACAAAAAAATCAACAGACTATCCAGCAAATAGATAATCGGCAAGATTAAAAATGAATATCTATGTGTTTTTTTTCTATTCATTTTTTTATGTACTTATCAAAATTTTTGTATTGTGTTTTGTATAATTCTTCATCCGACAATGATTTAAAATATTCAAAAGTGCGTTTCATGCCGGTAATTCTATCAACTTTCGGTGTCCAATTTAAGATTTTTTTGGCTTTGGTAATATCCGGACAGCGTTGTAAGGGGTCGTTAACGGGCAGTTCTTTAAAAATAATTTTTGATTTACCATTGGTTAAGGCAATTATTTCTTTGGCAAAGTCCAGAATACTGATTTCTTCGGGATTACCGATATTAACCGGTAAATGATAATCGGAGAAAAGCAATTTGAAAATACCGTCAATTTGGTCATCTATATAACAAAATGAACGGGTTTGACTACCGTTTCCAAAAACAGTCAGATTTTCACCTCTTAAAATTTGTCCCATAAAAGCCGGAATAACCCTGCCGTCATTGAGACGCATACGAGGTCCGTATGTATTAAATATCCGGACGATACGGGTTTCAACGCCGTGAAAATTATGATATGCCATCGTCATGGCTTCTTGAAAGCGTTTGGCTTCGTCATATACGCCACGCGGACCTATCGGATTGACATTACCAAAATAGTCTTCAGTTTGCGGATGCACCAAAGGATCGCCATAAACTTCTGATGTAGAAGCAATTAACAAGCGGGCTTTTTTAGCTTTTGCCAATCCCAACACATTATGCGTCCCCAACGAACCGACTTTTAAGGTTTGTATGGGAATCCGTAAATAATCTATCGGGCTTGCCGGTGAGGCAAAATGCAAGATGTAATCTAATTTACCATCAATATTTATATATTTGGTTACATCATGTTCTATAAATTCAAAACGCGGGTGTGATTTTAAATGAGCTATATTTTTTGGTGAACCGGTAATATAATTATCCATACCGGTTACCTGAAAATTTTCGTTTAAAAATTTATCGCACAAATGCGAACCTAAAAATCCGGCGGCACCGGTGATTAAAACTCTTTCCATAATTTTCTCGGCACGTTTATTTCGGGTCTGCCTATTGATATATAATGAAAGGCTCTGTTTTTCATTCTTTCGGGACTATACAAATTACGACCGTCTAGAATAATATGTTGTTTCATCAATTGTTTCATTTTATCAAAATCAGGCGTTCTGAACATATTCCATTCGGTGCTGATAATCAGCGCTTCGGCATTTTCGAGAGCTTGATACATATTTTCGGCATATTGCAATTTTGAACCGTATTTTTGTTTGACATTTTCCATAGCTTCCGGGTCAAAAACTTTTATATTTGCTCCTGCTTTGAGCAACTCATCAATCATATACAGAGCCGGCGCTTCTCTGATGTCGTCGGTTTCGGGTTTAAATGCCAATCCCCATACAGCGATATTTTTGGTTTTTATATCACCGTTAAAAAAAGCTTTGAGTTTCGGAATTAAAACAGTTTTTTGGCGATCATTTATTTCCATAACCGATTTTAAAAGTTTAAATTCAAAATCGTGGTCTTTTCCGGTTTTGTATAGTGCTTTGACATCTTTTGGAAAACAAGAACCGCCGTAACCGACACCGGGGAATAAAAAACGTTTGCCGATGCGGGTGTCCGTCCCCATTCCAATACGTATTTTATCAACATCGGCACCTACTTTTTCGGCAAAATTTGCAATCTCGTTCATAAAAGTTATTTTCATCGCCAAAAACGAATTGGACGCATATTTTGTGATTTCTGCCGAACGCGGGTCCATTATAATAATCGGATTTCCGGAACGAACGAAAGGTTCGTACAACAGATGCATTTTTTCTTTTGCTCTGTCCGAATCGGTTCCAATCACAATACGTTCGGGTTTCATAAAATCATCAACGGCAAAACCTTCTCTTAAAAACTCCGGATTTGATACAACATCAAAATCTTTTTCGGTTTTAGCTCTGATAATATTGGTAACTTTTTCGGCCGTACCGACAGGTACCGTACTTTTATTGACGATAATCTTGTACGAATTGTCTTGACTTTGATTCATAATTTCGCCAATCTTTCCGGCAACGTCCATGACATAAGACAAATCTGCCGACCCGTCTTCATCTTCGGGTGTAGGCAATGCTAAAAATATAATGTCTCCGGTATCGACACCTTGTTTCAAATCGGTTGTAAAATTTAGGCGTCCGGCTTTGATATTGCGGTGAAACAAGGTTTCCAATCCGGGTTCGTAAATAGGTATGTAACCTTGTTGCATTTTATTGACTTTATCTTTGTTGATGTCAACGCAAACGACATCGTTTCCCGATTCGGCAAAACAGGTTCCGGTTACCAAACCGACATAACCTGTTCCGACTACTGTTATTTTCATATCAATTGTTTAATAAATTCATTATTTCATCTAAACGCGGTGTTAATATAACTTCAATACGACGATTTTTTGCCCTACCTTGCGGTGTGCTGTTATCTGCAACAGGTAAGTATTTACTACGTCCGGCAGGCACCAAACGTTTTGGATCGATATGTTTATTATTCATCAATTGACGTACAACCGAAGTTGCCCGTTTGACCGACAAATCCCAATTGTCTTGTATGGCGGTTTTGCCATGATAAGGTACATTGTCGGTATGTCCTTCAATCATAATTTCTACATCCGGATTGATGGATAAGATGTTTGCAATGGTTTTGATGGCATCACGACCGTTTTGTTTGACATTCCAACTTCCCGAATCAAACAACAATTTGTTTTCCATCGAAATATAGATTTTACCGTCTTTTTCGGTTACTTTTAAGCCTTGATTTTTAAATTTGTTGAGCGCTCTGCTTAAAGAACCTTTCAAATTGTTGAGTTTGGCATCTTTTTGAGCTATCAAATCTTCCAAATGTTTAATTTTTTGAATTTGTTGGTCTAAGGCAGCCCGTTCTTTTGACAATTCTTGTTGTTTTTTGTTTAATTGATCTAACAATTCTTGATTTTTTTTGGCTTCATAAGCCAGTGTTTGGCTACTGCTTTTTGATAGAGCTTCATAGCTTGATTTCAATTTGTCGTAAGTGTTTTCTTTGGCTTTAAAAAGTTTATCAAGTGTATTGTATTTACTTTGTAAATTATCATATTGTATCTGCAAACGACTACGCTCCGATTTGCATTTGAGTTGTTTATTGGACAAAGAATCCAGTTGTTCTTTGAGTTCAACGTTTTCACTTCGCATTTTGATATATTTATCATCCAGTTCATTGTATTTTTTTGAACTAACACAAGAGGATAATATTGACAAAACTATTAGACTGAATATTGTTTTTTTCATATTTTTTATTTTTTTTGGTTATCAGGCAATATTGGTTACTCATCTTGTCCCGAGAATATCGGGGATTATTTGATAGCTTGTGCCGACGTAGGTCGGTATCGGTGCTTCGGTAGATCAATGAGTGATATCAACGTCTGTCCGGACGGAATGTATCGAAGCACGGATTATTTCAGATGTTGCACCGCAAGGTTTCCATGCACTTTTTTACTTAATCGTTTTTTACTACTTAAACTTATTTTAACAACGAATATTGTACGCTTCAAATATAATAATAAATATCCGAAATATAAAGCCTTATTATACGGGAAAAACGGGAAAAACAGTACCGCAACGTGTACTATTAACTTCGATAAACTTTGTCGGATAGGCTACGATAAAATTCTGTTGCAGGTCTTTAAAACTATAACCTTCTTCTTCGGGTAATATTAAGATATAGTTAAAGCTTTGCAATTTTGGAAACAAGTAGTAGGCTTCGTCTGTATCAAAAAGCGTATTGGGGTGTGATACGGTAAGGAGAATTTCATTATTGACCAAACGGATTTTTTGTCCGGTGGCGTTTTCGGAAGTTGCATAATTTTCAAAGGCAACTTTTTTGTTTTTTCTGATAACATTAAGGTCCTGTTGTAAGTGCAAATCCCAATGAAACAGACGGTTAAAGTCGAAGGCGAGTTTGTATAAGGCTTGATTTGTTTGAAGTCCGGTTAAAACAAAGCCCGGTGTTCCGGACAGGTCGTCTAGTCTAAGAATGTGTTTTTGTTTCTTTTTTGCCATTTTTATCGGGTTGAATGATGTAATAAGCTCGGCGCGCGGCAATTTCTTCGGCTTTCTTTTTGCTTGACGAACGTCCGTGACTTATTTTTTTGTTATCCAACACAAAGTTAACACGAAAATAATTATTTTTACCGTTGTTATTGTCGGAATGTGCTACAAATTCAAAATTTTGATGGTTTTTTTGGGCCCATTCAATCATAAAACTTTTATAACTACTGATTTTTTTTTCGAGTTTTAGCAGGTCGATATGCGAATCGATCATACTGACATAAATAAATTTTTTTGCGCCTTCAAATCCTTTGTCTAAAAAAACCGCACCAACCAAAGCTTCATACAAATTGCCGGAAATATCGTTACCCATTTGTCGCTCGGTTAATTTTATATCAAGCAGTTCGGTAATTTTTAATTTTTGTCCCAATTCGTTTAGATGTTTACGATTGACTATTTTGGAACGCATTATGGTGAGTTCGCCTTCTGTTGCCAATGGTAATTCTTTAAACAAAAATACCGATACGACTGTTTCGATTATGGCATCACCGAGATATTCCAAACGTTCGAAATTAATTTTTCGTCCGTTTTCATCTTTGAGATTCTTGGCTTTGTGGGTAAAAGCTTCTTGATAAAAGGATAAATTCTGTGGTTTAAAAGGTAATATCTTTTCCAGCTGCCGTTGCAGATTATTGTTTTCGGCAATTGTATTCAGTCCAAAAATTTTTTTTAAAAAAAGCAAAGGCTTGAATTAATATTTACCAAAAATAATTGAAGCATTATGACCGCCAAACCCGAAAGTGTTACTGATTGCGGTATTGATATCGCGTTTTTGGGCTTTGTTGAAAGTGAGATTGAGTTTGGGGTCTATTTCGGGATCATCGGTAAAATGATTGATAGTAGGCGGGATCATACCGTTATTGATGGCCAAAATAGAGGCAATTGCTTCGACGGCTCCGGCTGCACCGAGCAGGTGTCCGGTCATTGATTTGGTACTACTGATGTTGAGACTGTAAGCATGTTCTCCGAAAATGTCTATAATGGCTTTAATTTCGGATATATCGCCAAGGGGTGTTGCCGTACCGTGTACATTGACATAGTCAATAGCTGTTGGCAACAGATTAGCATCTTGCAAAGCGTTTTTCATCACCAATCCGGCGCCTTTGCCTTCCGGGTGAGGAGCAGTCATATGATAGGCATCACCTGACATTCCCACCCCGAGAACTTCTGCATATATTTTTGCACCGCGGGCTTTGGCATGTTCTAAGTTTTCCAATACAATAGCACCACCACCTTCGCCAATGACAAAACCGTCTCGGTCTTTATCAAATGGTCTTGAAGCTGTTTTGTAGTCGTCATTGCGAGTCGATAAAGCCCTTAGAGCATTAAAACCGCCTAGACCGGCATTGGTTATTGATGCTTCGGCTCCGCCGGTAATCATGACATCTGCCATACCGAGTCGCAAAATATTGAATGCGTCAATGATAGCGTTGGACGAGGTTGCGCATGCGGATACGGTCGCATAATTGGGTCCGTAAAATTTGTTTTCTATGGAAATAAGACCGGCAGCCATATCCGAAATCATTTTCGGAATAAAAAACGGATTGAAACGCGGTGTCCCGTCTCCCGTTACAAAATTACGAACTTCATCTTCATAAGTTTGTAAACCGCCTATTCCCGAACCGAAAATAACACCGGCTCTTTCACGATTGAGTTTGTCATTATCAAAACCGGCATCTTTTATAGCCTCTCTGGAAGCAATTAAAGCAAATTGTGCGTACAAATCCATTTTACGCACTTCTTTACGATCAAAGTAATCGGTCGGATTGTAATTCTTTACTTCACAAGCAAAACGAGTTTTGAATTTAGAAGCATCAATGCGCGTAATAGGACCTGCACCACTGACACCGTTAATTAAACCTTGCCAATAGGATTGCACATCATTACCAATAGGCGTTAATGCTCCTAAACCCGTAACTACAACTCGTTTTAATTCCATAAATTTTTTAATTTAAAGCTTCTTCAATGTATTTGATTGCTTGACCAACAGTCTGGATTTGTTCAGCTTGATCATCAGGAATTTGAATATCAAATTCTCTTTCAAAATCCATTATTAATTCAACTGTGTCAAGTGAATCAGCCCCCAGGTCAGTTGTAAAATTAGCTTCAGGGGTTACATCATTTTCGTCAACGTCTAATTTGTTAACGATAATTGCTTTTACTCTTGATGCAATGTCAGACATAATATATATTTTTAATTGATTAATGTTCGGCAAAAATAAAAAACTTTGTAAATATACAAGTTTTTTTGGTCATTTTTTTCTCAAACTGTCAAAATCATAGCATTTTTTGAGGTTTATACATTAAATATATATGTTTATTATTTTTTGTTAAAAAAAATCATAAACTTGATATGAAAATTATATATTCTGATATAATAAATTATTTTTTGCGATGCAGAAACCATATGTAGAAACCGGCATCATAATATTTCTTAATTATTAATAATCAACATTATATTTTCGTATTTTTGACAAATATCCAAAAAATCTTATTTATAGAAAATTTATCATAGAATGACAGCTGACAAACAAGATTATAAAACCGGACAAAACCGTAAAAAACTTTTTCTGATTGATGCTTATGCTTTGATTTTCAGAGCTTTTTATGCTTTTATCAAAAATCCGCGTATCAATTCAAAAGGTTTGGATACTTCGGCTATTTTCGGTTTTCTCAATACTTTGCTTGACTTAATTCGTCGCGAAAAACCCGATCATCTTGCCGTTGCTTTCGATTTGGGCGGGTCCAAAGAACGCCGGGAACTTTTTGAAGACTACAAAGCCAACCGCCTCGAAACTCCCGAAGGAATTTTGCTTGCCGTACCGTACATTAAGAAAATTTTGGAAGCCATGCATATTCCAATCATCGAATTGGAAGGTTGGGAAGCCGATGACTTAATTGGTACCCTTGCAAAACAAGCCGAAAAAGAAGGCTTTGATGTGTATATGGTAACGGCAGATAAGGACTTTGCACAGCTCGTAGATGAACACATTTTTCTATACAAACCTTCGCGAATGGGTAACGGTATCGAAATTTGGGACATCAATAAAGTCAAAGAAAAATTTGGTGTGGAACGCCCCGAACAAGTCATTGATTTCCTGGGCATGATGGGCGA
>JALVKK010000331.1 GCA_027033875.1 Flavobacteriales bacterium | reverse complement strand
GTAACGGGCGTGTTACACATGGGTCATATGCTCAACAATACCTTACAAGATGTGTTGATTCGACGGGCAAGGATGTTAGGTAAAAATGCCTGTTGGGTACCGGGAACCGACCACGCATCTATTGCCACCGAAGCCAAAGTTGTTGCAAAACTCAAAGAACAAGGTATTGAAAAAGACGATTTAACCCGCGATGAGTTTTTGAAACACGCTTGGGATTGGACACACAAACACGGCGGTATCATCCTCGAACAGCTTAAAAAACTCGGGGCTTCGTGCGACTGGGAACGTACCAAATTTACTCTGGACGATGATATGAGTGAAAGCGTAACCAAAGTTTTTGTTGATTTGTACAACAAAGGCAAAATTTACCGCGGTTTTCGTATGGTCAACTGGGATCCGGTTGCCAAAACAACTATTTCAGACGAAGAAGTCAATTATTCAGACGAACAAGGACATTTATATTATGTCAATTACCCGATTGTTGGCGAAAAAAAAGCTTATATTCAAATAGCAACTACGCGTCCCGAAACTATTTTGGGGGATACTGCCATTGCCGTTAGCCCCGAAAATGAAAAATATAAAAAATACATCGGTAAGAAGGCAATTGTACCTATTGCCAATCGTGAAATTCCGATTATTGCCGATGATTATGTCGATCCGGAATTTGGAACGGGTGCTTTAAAAATTACCCCTGCTCATGACCCTAACGATAAAGAAATAGGTGAACGCCACAATTTGGAAATCATAGATATTTTTAACGAAGACGCCACACTCAACGCTTATGGTTTACACTACGAGGGCAAAGACCGTGATGTTGTCAAAAAAGAAATCGTCGAAGAACTCAAAGAAAAAGGTTTTTTGGACAAAATCGAACAACATCTACATCGTGTCGGACGTAGCGAACGCACCAATGCTGCTATTGAACCGCGTCTCTCACGTCAGTGGTTTTTAAAAATGAAAGAACTGGCACAACCGGCAATTGATGCTGTTAGAAACGAAGAAGTCAAACTCATTCCTAAAAAGTTTGAAAACACTTATTTCCACTGGATGGAAAATGTTCGCGACTGGAATATTTCGCGACAATTGTGGTGGGGTCATCGTATTCCCGCTTATTATTTTGGCGAAGGCGAGAACGATTTTGTTGTAGCGGAAACCCTTGAAGAAGCTTTACAATTAGCCCGTCAAAAATCAGGCAACGCACAACTACAAACAACCGATTTAAAACAAGACGAAGATGCTTTGGATACTTGGTTTTCGTCTTGGCTGTGGCCTATGAGCGTATTCGATGGTGTTCGTAATCCGGATAATAAAGATTTTAAATACTACTACCCAACCAATGACTTGGTAACGGCACCCGAAATTTTGTTTTTTTGGGTAGCCCGTATGATGATTGCCGGATATGAATTTGCAGGCAAAAAACCTTTTGAAAATGTTTATCTGACCGGAATTGTTCGCGACAAACTCGGGCGTAAAATGTCCAAATCACTCGGCAATTCGCCCGACCCGATAAAAATGATGGAAGAACACGGCGCCGATGCCGTTCGCGTTGGTATGTTGTTGACTTCGCCGGCAGGTAATGATTTGCCTTTTGATATAGAATTGGTGATGCAAGGACGAAATTTTGCCAACAAAATCTGGAACGGCTTCCGGTTGGTTAAATCTTGGGAAATAGACAAAGACAAACCTCAACCCGATTATGCCGAAACTGCTATACGTTGGTATCACAACCGTTTTCAACAGGTACTTGCCGAAATAGACGATGATTTTACCAAATATCGTATTTCCAATGCCTTAATGCGAATTTACAAATTGCTTTGGGACGATTACAGCTCTTGGTTTTTGGAAATGATTAAACCGCCTTACGGCGAAAAAATTGATGCCAAAACTTATGAGCAAAGCATAGGCATTTTGGAAAACAATATGAAAATTCTACACCCGTTTATGCCGTTTATGACCGAAGAAATTTGGCAACATATCAAAACCCGCCAACCTGAAGATGCTTTAATTATAGCCGCTTATCCGGAGCAAACAGGTTTTGATACCGGTTTTCTCAAACAAGCCGTACATATTCAAGAAGTGGTATCGGGTATCAGAAAAATCAGAAAGGAAAAAAATATTCCTCAAAAAAACGCTTTGATTTTACAATACATTGAAAAACAAGAGATTAATTCTGAATTGTTGCCGGTGGTAAATAAACTGGCAAATATCAAACAGATTGAAAAAATAGCTCAGGCGCTTGACAATGCCGCATCGTTTAGAGTTGGCTTCAACGAATATTTTGTACCGCTCGAAGGTTTTGTAAA
>JALVKK010000330.1 GCA_027033875.1 Flavobacteriales bacterium | reverse complement strand
GACATTAGTAAATTAGGGGAATTCGGTTTAATCGAAACACTGACCAAAGATTTTAAAATCAAAAATCCTCGCACCGTTAAAGGTGTCGGCGATGATGCCGCCGTATTGAATTTTAAAGATAAAGAAACTTTGGTTTCTACTGATTTATTAGTAGAAGGTGTTCATTTTGATTTGGCATATTTTCCGCTCAAACATTTGGGATACAAAGCCGCCGTCGTCAATTTTTCAGACATTTATGCGATGAACGGCACGGCTACACAATTGTTGGTCGCTTTAGCACTGTCCAACCGTTTTCCTTTGGAAGCCGTTGAAGAAATATATGAAGGTATCAAACTCGCTTGTCGTCTTTACGAGGTCGATTTGGTCGGTGGCGATACCACGTCCTCCCGTTCCGGTTTGATATTAAGCCCGACTGTTTTGGGAGAAGTTGATAAAAATAAAGTTGCATACCGCTCAGGCGCCAAACCCAATGATCTTATTGTCGTTACCGGCGATTTGGGCGCCGCTTATACGGGCTTATTGGTCTTACAACGCGAAAACGAAACCTTTAAAGCCAATCCGCAACACCAACCCGACTTGTCGCCTTACGCTTATGTAGTAGAACGTCAGCTAAAACCCGAAGCTCGCAAAGATATTCCGCCCCTACTCAAAGAATTAGATGTCCAACCTACCGCTATGATTGACATTTCTGACGGATTGTCATCGGAAATGTTACATATTACCAAACAGTCAGGTGTAGGCGCACATATCTATGCCGAAAAAATCCCTATTGACCCGCAAACTATCTTGACAGCTGACGAATTTCATATCAGCGAATTAACAGCCGCTCTCAACGGTGGTGAAGACTACGAATTGCTCATGACAATCAGCCAAAAAGATTACGAAAAAATTAAGCATCGAAGAGAATTTGCCGTTATCGGACATATAACCGAAGACAAAGGTGCTTATTTGATTACACAAGACAATCAGAAAGTCAAACTCAAAGCTCAAGGTTGGAATGCTTTAAAAAGTTAGTATTATGCTTTTTTATATCTTTGTCCGAAATAAAACATCAGAATTAGCCTAAAAAATCATCTTCCGGTCGTCAAATGAAAATCGTTGAAAAAATAAAAGCCCCTATCATCGAAGAAATGGAAATTTTTGAAAAAAAATTCCGTCAATCGATGCAAACCCAAGTTAATTTGCTTAACCGGATTACGGCTTTTATCGTATCTCGTAAGGGAAAACAGATGCGTCCGATGTTTATTTTCTTAACAGCCAAAATGCTCAAAGGACAAATAACCGATCGGACATATCGAGGTGCCGGTATCGTGGAATTGATCCATACGGCAACACTGGTTCACGACGACGTGGTTGATGAAAGCGATTACCGGCGCGGTTTTTTTTCCATAAATGCTTTGTGGAAAAATAAAATTGCCGTTTTGGTCGGCGATTTTCTTTTATCTCGCGGTTTGTTATTATCTATTGATAACGGCGATTTTGATTTGTTGCGCATCATTTCCGTAGCGGTTAAAGAAATGAGTGAAGGCGAACTCTTGCAAATAGAAAAAGCCCGCAAATTAGACATTACCGAAGAAGTTTACTACGAGATTATCCGCCAAAAAACCGCTACTTTGATTGCCGCTTGCACGGCTATGGGTGCCGCATCGGTTGGCAGTGATGAACAAACGGTTAAAGATTTACATCGTTTTGGCGAACTGACCGGTATGGCATTTCAAATCAAAGACGACTTGTTTGACTACACCGAAGGTGGTATCGGCAAGCCGGTCGGGATTGATATCAAGGAGCAAAAAATGACCTTACCTTTGATTTATACCCTGAATACCGTTGATGCCAAAACCAAAAAATGGCTAATTAACATCGTTAAAAAGCATCATAAAAATAAGAAAAAAGTTAAGGAATTAATCGAATTTGTCAAAACTAAGGGCGGTATCGAATACAGCATCAACAAAATGAAAGAATTTCAACAAGAAGCCCTGAATATTTTAGAGAAATACCCCGATAATGCCGCCAAAGAAAGTTTGAAATTGATGCTTAATTATGTTATTGAGCGGAAAAAATAGTGTTCAAAATTCAAGAAAATCATCCAATTGTTCCAAATATGCCGACAGATTTTCCAGCCCGGTCAATTCTATATTATGATGCGGTAATATTTGCAAACCGGCACCGGTGTACAAATTCTGAATAGCAGATACATCAAAGCCATTATAGTATTTATTCAAGAAAACATTACTAACCGGTATTTGAAATTTATGGAGTTTGTCAACAATCAATTTTGATTCGTTAAAAGACAATTTATCAGTGTTCA
>JALVKK010000329.1 GCA_027033875.1 Flavobacteriales bacterium | reverse complement strand
ATTTAGCCCGGCAAGACGGTATAGACCGGCTTGAAAAATGGGACGTGTCTTATTACATGAACATTCTTAAAAAACAAGAACTCAATCTGGACGAACAAAAACTCAAAGCCTATTTTCCGCTACCTGCGGTATTGCAAGGTGTTTTTGATATAGCCGGTAAATTATACAGTTTAAGTTTTAAACCCAACGACCAAATAGACACCTACCATCCCGACGTACAAGTTTATGAAGTTTTCGACGAAAACGGCGATTTTTTGGCAGTCTTTTACGCTGATTTTTACCCGCGAGCCGGTAAACGCCAAGGTGCCTGGATGACTTCCTACAAAAGCCAATGGCAAAAAGACGGTGAAAATTCACGTCCGCATATTTCCATTGTAACCAATTTTACCAAACCTACCGCCAACGAACCAAGCTTGTTAAGTTTTAATGAAGTAACAACTTTATTTCACGAGTTTGGACACGCCTTACACGGCATGTTGGCACAAAGCACTTACCCAAGCTTATCGGGCACAAATGTTTACTGGGATTTTGTCGAACTTCCCTCACAAATAATGGAAAATTGGGCTTACGAAAAAGAAGCCCTCGACCTGTTTGCACGGCATTACCAAACCGGTGAAAAAATACCGGAAGAAGATTTGAAAAACATCAAAAAATCCTTGCAATTTATGGAAGGTTACGCCACCAACCGTCAGTTAAGTTTTGGTTATTTAGACATGGGCTGGCACTACCGTTTTGACCCGGAAAATGACAAAGATGCTTCGGAAATAGAACAAAAACACATGGCAAAAACTCAAATCTTACCTTATTACAAACAAAACAATATGAGCGTGGCGTTTAGCCACATATTTCCCGGCGGCTACGCCGCCGGCTATTATTCCTACAAATGGGCGGAAGTTCTGGATGCCGACGCCTTTGCTTACTTTAAAGAAAAAGGGATATTTAATCCCGAAGTAGCCGAAAAATTTAAAGCTTTGTTACAAGCCGGCGGCACCGAACACCCGATGACACTTTACAAAAGATTCAGGGGACGTGAACCGGAAGTAGAAGCATTGATTAAACGGGCGGGGCTCAACGTTAGTTGAAAGTTTATAAAGTTTATAAAGTTCATAATGTTTATAATGTTGAATGTTGTAGAGACGAATTGCAATTCGTCTCTGTGGAAATTGCGTAGAGACGTTTTGGTAAAACGTCTGAATTGAAAATTGAAAATGGAAAATTGACAATGTAGGAACGTTTTGGTAAAACGTCTAAAAAATCGCAAATGGAATAAAGCGACATCACGTACCCGAAAGAAACGGGATTGAAAGTCAGTAGAGACAAATAAAATTTGTCTCGAGTGGAAAATGCAAAGCATGCCCGGTTAGAAACAAAAAAACGGGAAAGCCCGATTGCGTTTCCCGTTTTTAATGTTTATATAATTATTCTTTTGAATTCAACACATTATTTATTTTTCAAAAGCAATTCTTCCAGCCGTTGAATGCGTTTTTCTTGTTCTTCAATTTTCTTTTGTTGGTTTTGAATGGTTGTTTTCAAAGTTTTAACTTCTTCGTCGTGTTTTTGATTTAACTCTTGTACGGCTTTGACCAAAGGGACAACAAATTCTGCATAACGTAATCCGTAGTGATCGTTTTCATTATCAGGAGTATCTACACCGTGAAAATCATACCCAACATTTTGAGCGGCTTGTTCTACTTCCTGTGCGATAAAGCCGGTTTGCAGTTCAGCGGCTTTGAGTTGTTCGGCTTCAGCTATACGTAAATTATCAGGTGTTTTTAAAAACTTGGCAATGGCATCCATATCCAAATGGTATGTAACAGGCCGCAGTTTGTTGATAAAAGCCAAACCTACTACGTTTTCTTTAACATCCTTTTTAAAACGTCCGTCTGATAGATTAGTCCAGTTGGCATAACCACCTATGCTGCTAACCGAGCTGTTACCAAGGCGGATTTGATTACTGGCACTGATGCTTGCAGAATAGCCGAGTGCGGTAGAATTATGGTAGTTTGAGCCGTTATAAAAAGCTTTATGCCCAAGGGCTGTATTATTATATCCGGTTGTATTGTGATATAAAGCCCAATGTCCATTGGCTGTATTATTAGATCCGGTTGTATTGTTAAATAAAGCCAAATATCCATTGGCTGTATTGTGTTCGCCAGAAGTATTATAACCTAATGCTCTATATCCGGTTGCTGTGTTTTCAACGCCGACTGTATTGGAAGTTAAAGCTAAATAACCATTAGCAGTATTATCGTAACCGGTAGTATTGGAAAACAGTGTTTTAAATCCGGTTGCAGTATTATTACGTCCTGC
>JALVKK010000328.1 GCA_027033875.1 Flavobacteriales bacterium | reverse complement strand
TTGCTTTAGGACCTGAAAAAATGGTCAAGAATGACGATTATTTGTTTGTTGCTCATCAAGGCGCATACACAACTAACAATAAAGTATCGGTTTACGATTTGATTTTAAAACAAATAGTCAATGTTATGACTGTTGGCGACCGTCCCAATTCTATGGTTATAAAAGACAATTATTTATGGGTATTGTGTGGTGGCGAACCGGACTGGACTAGCGCTGAGACAGCCGGTCAGTTATATAAAATCAATATTGATGATAATTTTAATATTGAAGAAACATTTGATTTTGCAACAACCCAACACCCGAGTTTTTTAAATTTATCAGGTAACAATCTATTCTATTATTTAGACAATAAAGTTTATTCGATGACAACCGGTGATGCTACATTGCCTGCAACAGAATTTATGACGTATAGTGGCATGGCGTACAATATGGAAGCCTATGACGGCAAACTCTACATCACCGATGCTCTTGATTATCAACAAGAAGGAAAAGTATCTGTTTACGATATTTCGGACGGACATTTGATCGGTCAACAAACAGTCGGTATTATTCCGGGAGATATCGGATTTCATTTGCAATAAATGATTTATTGATTACTAAAAGCAAATACAAAAAAACAATTCATTGAATGAAAATATCAATTCATCTAACGAAAGCATCTATTCATCTAACCGGTATTTATTTATCCTAAAAAACTCTTGATATTTGTACAAGTATTTATGAGAGATTTTAGCTGTCTGTAAATATCAAATCTAATTATCATTTATTTTGTGTTGTTTTGAGCTGTTTATGTTTATATTGCATAAGCAGCTTTTTTTTTATGGACATTTCCAAATCCATTTTTCAACAGGGAAGTTTTTTTTGCGATATGAATAATGCCACCACTCGCTTGTAATGGGTTCTAAATTATACTTTTGCATCAGTTTTTTTAAAAACATGCGGTTTTTCAAAACAGTATCAGGAAAGTTTTTATAGGCGTGATAGGCTTTCTTGCCAAAATAATCAAAAGGCGTCCCCATATCCAATTCTTTGTCATTCTTATCTACAATAGTCAAATCAACCGCTAAACCGCGATTGTGCATCGAACCGTACTTTGGATTTGCTACATAATGCGGGTCGGGGTTTATATGCCATAAATTTTCTTGTACTTTTCCCGGACGGTAACAGTCAAAGAATTTTAATCGCAGATTTTTTTTTCGTAATTCCTTTTGAATTTTTAGTAGTGCTTTGGCAACAATACCGCGCAGATAACATTTGGCACATGGATACATTTTTTGATGAACAAAATTGTTCGTCGTAGCATAGCGTATATCGTAAACAAAACTACTGTCCAAAACTTTCATCTCAACCCAATCGGAATCTTTGATTGACGGTAGTTTCTTTTTTACTTTTATAGTTTTTTTAATAACTTTCTGCTTATGCTTAGTCTCTTTGCAAGCAGTGGTTAAAATTAAGAATAAAATAAAATACGTTGATAGTTTCAATTTGATTTTTTTTGATTATTTGGTTAATTGCATCCTTCACGTTGTTCTTCTTTAATGCAACATTCCCCTACTTGCTACTTGCTACTTGCACTTGCTACTAACTAATACTATCCGTTTCAATAAAAATATATTTAATCTTAGGATTATCTCTTACGATTTTATCCTTAATTTCTTGAATAAGAGGTTCTATTTGACTAACCTTTAGATCATCTACAAAATTGATATTAGCCCCCAGCAAAATATCTTCCGGTCCCAAGTGCATGGTTTTGATATTACCAAAGCCTTCCAATTGCGGATATTGTTTCAAAATATCTTCAATAGCGATAAGTTCCGTTTCAACAGCCGATTCGCCTATCAACAATCGTTTGGTTTCAACTGCCATGTACAGAGAAACACCGGTTAATAGTACACCTATAAAAATAGAAGCCCACGCATCAAAATCAGGATTATTGAAATAATAAGTTAATGTAATTCCTATCAATGCAATCAACAAACCTATAACCGCTGCCCCATTTTCAATAATAACGGCAATAGTAGCCGCATCTTTACTCTTAGTCATTGCGGATATATAGCCGGTCGGATAGGTTTTTCTGAATGCTTTCCAAGCAACCCACAAACTGGTTCCTTCAAACAACAAAGAACCTATCAAAACACCATAGTTCCAATATTTCATTTTTAACGAATTATCGATATGTTCTCCGTGTTCTGACAAATGTTTAAAACCTTCGTATAAAGCAACGCCACCACCGAGTGCAAATACAAAAATGGATACGACAAAACTCCAAAAATAAATTTCCATACCATGTCCGAACGGGTGTAATTTGTC
>JALVKK010000327.1 GCA_027033875.1 Flavobacteriales bacterium | reverse complement strand
TATCAAATATAACTTATTGATTATCATTATTTTGAATTGTATTATATAATAGATTTGTGTTGCTTCGTAGAATATTTAGTGGTTTGATGACCGGCGCTTCGGTGGCTTCGGTACATTCCTCACTGCGTTCGGAACACTCAGCCACCTTAACTCTGCTGTTACAAAGATAGGTCATTGAGTGTTTTTGGGAGGTACGAACAAAAACGTATCGAAATGACCGGTGTGGTGATAAATGATAAAATCGTATTTTTGCATAAAATTTTTTCAAATGAAAGACATTAGAGTGAGATTTGCGCCTAGTCCGACGGGACCTTTACATATAGGTGGCGTGCGTACTGCCTTGTTTAACTATTTGCTTGCCAAACAAAGCGGCGGTAAAATGATATTGCGTATTGAAGATACCGACCAAACCCGTTTTGTGCCGGGAGCGGAAGAATATATTAAAAATAGTTTGGCGTGGACCGGTATTGAATTTGACGAAGGTGTAAACGATAAAGGCGATTTCGGACCGTATAAACAAAGTGAACGTAAAGAAATTTATCAGAAATATATTCAAGAATTGCTAGATGCCGGCAAAGCTTATTATGCCTTTGATACGCCTGAAAGTTTGGATAAGATCCGAAAAGAATTTGAAACGAAAGGGGAGCGGTTTATGTATAATCATGCTACACGAAGCCTTATGGATAATTCTCTAAATATGACTGACGATGAAGTAAAGGAGCGGTTATCGAAAGCTGAACCGTATGTTATACGGTTTAAAATACCCGAAAACAAAGAAATTGTGATGCAAGATTTAATCCGCGGTGAAGTACGGGTCAATTCAAATACACTTGACGATAAGGTTTTGATGAAAAGTGACGGTTTGCCGACCTATCATCTTGCTAATATCGTAGATGACCATTTGATGCAAATCAGCCACGTAATACGCGGTGAGGAATGGTTGCCTTCCTTTGCATTGCATTACTTATTATACGATGCTTTTGGCTGGGAGAAACCGCAATTTGCACATTTACCGTTGATTATGAAGCCGGTAGGAAAAGGCAAATTAAGCAAACGCGACGGTGCTAAAATGGGTTTTCCGGTTTTTCCTATGGCTTGGAAAGATGACAAAACCGGCGAAATCTATGCCGGCTATAAAGAAGACGGTTATTTTCCTGAAAGTTTTGTCAATCTATTGGCTTTATTGGGATGGAACCCGGGGACGGAACAAGAGGTATTTACAATGGATGAATTGATAGAAATATTTGATTTGTCCCGTGTTAATAAATCCGGCGCTAAATTTGACCCTGAAAAAGCCAAATGGTTTCAACACCAACATTTGCAACGTAAAAGCACTAACGAATTGGTAGATTTGTTCTTACCTGTACTACAAGAGAAGCTAGGCTACACTACGGAAGGTAAAGCCATCAGAGACTATAGCAAAAAAGTCATTGAATTGCTAAAAGAACGGGCCACGTTTGTTAAAGATTTTTGGGAACAAGGTGCCTTCTTTTTTACCGCTCCTACAGAATATGGTGCAAAAGCCGTCAAAAAACAATGGAAAGCAGACACACCGGATTTGATGAAAGAACTCATTGAAATGATTAAAGACATTGAACCATGGCAAG
Source organism: Flavobacteriales bacterium (assembly GCA_027033875.1). GTDB lineage: Bacteria > Bacteroidota > Bacteroidia > Flavobacteriales > Flavobacteriaceae > WGBX01. The sequence goes on along the minus strand of JALVKK010000327.1, from coordinate 704 downwards.
CATCAAATCTCAAAGAAAAAATATCGGTATGGATTAATCAAAAAGAAATAGGTTTCGGTAAAGTAATGCAGCCACTTCGATTGTCATTGGTCGGTGACTTAAAAGGACCGGATTTGTTTGTAATAATGGAAATGCTGGGCAAAGCGGAAACTTTAAAACGAATAGCTCAGGCTGTAAGCGTATTGAAAAAATGATAAGTATTTTGAATTTATTTAGATAAATAATTAATTTTTTTAAAAAAAAGCAAAATTCGGAAACAATTAATAATTTTCATATTGAACAAGATTGTTGTTTATTGATTTCTTAGTATTTTTCACGAAATTTTGAAAGATAGGTTAAAACCAACTGGATATACGAAGAAATCAATATAATAACAATCCATAAAATGAAAAAATTAAATAGCTTTTATTTTATCATTATCTTACTGTCAATTTCAGCTGTTAATGCAAAATATCTTACTGTGCATTCAGCATACCAAAGTATTGCGGTTACTACCACACCGGCAATGTCCGGTTGCATGGAAAGAATGATTGATAAACCTATTCGGATTGCCCGCATAACAGCAGAATATAATTATAACCGCAGCAAGGCTAAGGTTACAACAGCATTGAATGCTACAACTTACTATGTTGACCAACAAAACGGGTCGGATACAAACAACGGTACTAGTGTAGCCACTGCTTTTAAAAACTTTGATACCGCAA
>JALVKK010000326.1 GCA_027033875.1 Flavobacteriales bacterium | reverse complement strand
TGATAAACTTTTCCAAATAAACCGTTGCGTTGCCAAATGCCGAGGCGGCTTCCGATTGTGCAGCGTGTACGGCATCGAGCAAATCGTCTTCAGATTGTACCAAGCGCATACCTTTGCCACCACCGCCAGCAGTAGCTTTGACCATAATAGGATAGCCTATTTTGCGGGCTTCACGGCGTAAAGTATCGTCGTCTTTGGCTTCGCCTTGATAGCCGGGCACTACATTGACACCGGCTTCAATCATAGTTTTACGGGCGGTAATTTTGTCGCCCATAGTGGCGATAGCGTAGGAGGAAGGACCGATAAAGATAATACCGTTTTGCTTACAAAGGTCGGCAAAAGTGGCATTTTCCGATAAAAATCCGTAACCCGGATGAATGGCATCTGCACCGGTTTGCTTGGCGGCATCGATGATTTTTTCAGGAACCAAATAACTTTCGTTGGCAGGTGCCTTTCCAATAAAGACTTTTTCGTCAGCCATTTGAACGTGAAGCGCTTCAGCATCTGGTTCAGAATAAACCGCTACGGTTTTTATACCCATTTTTTTAGCAGAGCGAATAATGCGAACGGCAATTTCACCCCGATTGGCAATCAATACTTTTTTTATCATAAACTTAAAAGTTTTGTGCTTTAAATATACGATTATTAACGGTTTTATTTCTGTTTTTTGTCAATTTTGATTGTAAATTCATTATATTTGTGAATGGAGACAGACTAAAGCAAAAACAATGAAAAGCCGGATAATGTACATAGAACACAAAACACGATTATTAGTCTAATATTTTTCGGCTGGACAGCTATTCCTGTTTCGATTGGGTTAATTTTATCCCGTTCATTGTAAATGAAATGATTTGCGTGGGGCAAATTTTTTTCGCGGGAATTTTATGGAAAATAAATTTATAATTTTTTCCACCGCCACCGCCGTTGTCCACCACCGCCGTAGAGACGCGATGCATTGCGTCTCTACAATACATGGCGTTTCCAAAATGCATGGATTAATAGATTTAAATGATGATAATTACAAAAACAAATTTGCACCACAACGAAAAAATTTATCATCAATAATTCGCGGATACAAATCCGCCGTTACAAAAAATTCCCGCCAAATCGTCCCCGATTTTGGATGGCAACCAAATTACCACGACCGCATTATCCGCAACGATGACGAATTAAACCACATCCGCGAATATATCATTTACAATCCGCAAATGTGGGAACGCGATAGGAATAATCAGGGATTGTGGTTGTGATTTTTTCCACGACATTCGTCGGGACACGGTGCGGGATTAGCCAAAGGCGTTTACTTTGTTGATATTTACAACAAACAAGGATAAAATCAACAAATAAGTTTATGGTTAAATGATTACCGATTTCCCTTAACAAAATTCATTTAAAGAGAATTGGAATTTATTTGGAAGAACAGAATAGTTTAGCTATTTTTGATTATACAATCAGTGATGAGTTGACACAATATGTGATTGTAGTTCAATTTAATAGTGATGGAAAAATCGTTGACGTTTACGTTGAAAGTTAATCTAGAATAGAAAATAAATAAAACAAAATTTTTACTATGAAACACTATATATTTATAATGTTTTTCAATCTTTTAAATCTTGTGATTGCGCAAGATGGTATGATTGATACCGCTTTTGGTACGGATGGTAAAATAGCTATTCATATTCCCGATTTGACTATAAGGTCAAAAGCTTTGTTGGTTTTAGATGATGATAGTTTTTTGGTAGGGATAAATTTGGATTATAATCATTTTGGAAATCTTGAAAGCCGTGGTTTTAACATTTATAAATATGATAAAAACGGTTTACTAGACACCAATTTTGGTGATAATGGCGTTTTATTTTTCCCGAATGAAGCTATCAAAAGAAGTTTTGTAATTAGTTTGGACCGGTATAATGATAAAATTTTTGTGCATTACCTGTATAAAGGTGTCAATACGATGAGTATTATAAGTTTTTCAGGCGAAATTATAAAAACTTTTGAAATAGATGGGGGGATAAATTATTATCCAAATCATATAAAATTCCAACCCGGACAAAAATTTATAGTCTCGGGTACTAGAAAAATCAATGGTATTTTTACACCTAATTTGCAAAGATATTCCTTTGATGGTCAAAAGGATATGAGTTTCGGTACTACCGGTGAAATGATGTTTGAAGAGGCGCAATATACGTACATTAATTTTCGTGATTTTGACCTTGAACCTTCCGGTAAGATTGTAGTTGTAGGCGATGCGAGTAGTTCCGGTCAGGTTTCCCGGCCATTTGTGTTGAGGTTAAATGCAGATGGACATCCGGA
>JALVKK010000325.1 GCA_027033875.1 Flavobacteriales bacterium | reverse complement strand
AAACAGCGTTTTATTGCAGTAGGCTTTGATTACCCCGATGCAGCTACCGAACAAGAAATTGTCATAAACGAAACCGGCATTGATAAAGATACCGCTAAAAAATTGGTCAAAATTGCCGGAAAAATCCGTAATTTGACTGAACTGGGACTATCGGAAACCGTATCGACACGTTTGCTCGTTGACGCGGCAAAACTAATCAAAAGTGGTTTGCCCAAACGCCTGTCCGTACACGTAGCTATCGTAGAGCCATTGACAGATGAACCTGAAATCATTGAAGCTTTGAAGGATTTGACGGATCTTTTAATTTAGTAACAAGTATCATGTAGCAAGTAGCTAGTTAATTGAGAATTGAAAATGGCGCTTCGGTACAATTTTTTCGTACCTCAAAAATCACTCAGCGACCTTGCGCATCATTTCCTCAAATTACAAGCAGGAGTACAGTATGAAGCAATAAATAATCATCAAAAAAACAAAATATTCTTTGAAGTAATATAAATCATCAAATAACCAATTAACCAATTAACCAACAAACAATGAGCTGGGACGAACTTTTACAAGGCATTTTTGAAGGCTATTTCAAGTTGAGTTACCGTTTTAAGCAAAAGCGGCGACAAAACTTAATTTCCGCCGATTATACGGTGCGTCTGGAAGAAGTGTCATCAAAATTGTCCATCATAGCACGGGCAATTACCGGTGAGGCAATAGATATAGTTCCGGCAGAACGCGAAGGCGGGTACAAAAACCGGCATTTCTTTTTGCCTGTTTTTTTTGCGGAATTTGACAATTACCGCGACAATCTGCAATTTTATCTTTTTAGAACACTCTATTTATCAGTGCAACGGGAATTAAATTTGAATTGGCAAGCAGCAGAAACAGACAAAGATTTAAAATTGTCAAGACAAAAAGCTTTGGAAACCGCACCGCAAGTTTTGAAAAAACTCTTTGCTGATTTTCCGTCTATGCAAGTCATTCATCAAAAATTAATAGCTTACTATCAAACTAAAGCCGGTGAAAAACAAACGCCGGATTATACATTTATTTACGGTAAATGGATGCGCAATAGAGCAAATGATGAGCAAGATGACAAATTGAAAAATATCAATCAAAAAGTCAAAAAAGCCATTGATGAAGAAATACAAACGATACTGAAAGCCAAAGCCGTTGAAGAAATGCAAACCATGCAGGTGGATAAAAAACAGCAAGCAGATCAGGTAGTACATAATTATTACGAAAAAACTGAAACACTCGAAGAGCATAAAGGTGGTATTTGGAAAGATTTTGACGGTGATGACGAAATGGAATCGCATCAAAATGCTTTGGACGAACTCAAAATGAGCCGTACCGTGCGAGTCGATGAAGATACACATTCGGTCTATCAAACGGAATTTATGGAAAATATCACCGTAGCCGAAAGCACCTCGATAAAGACTGATAATTATTATCTGACTTATGACGAATGGGATTATCAAAAAAGAACATATAAACCGGATTTTTGTAAATTGTATCCGAAAAAAACGCTCGAAACAGATGTCAATTATTACAAAAACACCATACAAGAAAATATGACTATTTTAACGGGATTGCGAAAAATGTTAGCCAATATTAACAATCGCTACCGTGAACAACGCCGGCAAACGCAAGGCGATTATTTTGATTTGGACGCCGTAACGGATCGTTTTGTAGATTTGTATTCTAAAAGAACACCGGACGAAAAAATATATTTATCGAAACGAAAAGTAGAAAAAGATTTGTCCATTTTGTTGTTGTTGGATATCAGTTTGTCAAGTGACGGGTATGCAGCAGGCAATCGTGTAATTGATGTAGAAAAAAAAGTCAGTATTCTATTTGGTGAAATTTTACATGAATATCAGGTAGATTTTGCTATTGCGGCTTTTTATTCCAAAACACGAAATTTCAGTACATTTTTAAATTTGAAATCATTTGATGACCATTGGCAACGTGCCAAATTCAAAATAGGTACGGCACAACCGCAAGGCTATACACGCATCGGTACGGCGTTGCGACATGCCGGCAGTTTGCTCGAACAACGCGATACCCAAAACAAATGGGTGATACTGATTTCGGATGGCAAACCAAATGATTACGACCGCTACGAAGGCAAATACGGCATTCAAGATGTCAAGCAAGCTTTACGAGAATTGAAAAGCCGGCAAATCAATTCGTATGCTTTAGCCATTGAAGCCGAAGCCAAACACTATCTACCGCAAATGTTCGGTCAAAATCATTATCAGATATTGACCACGCCGGTAGAATTGTTGCAGTCTTTGGTTAAGTTATATGAGAAGATAAAGTATTAG
>JALVKK010000324.1 GCA_027033875.1 Flavobacteriales bacterium | reverse complement strand
AATTGGTTTATCTTGAAAAATGTACTGATAAAAAATCTGCTTTGATACGGGAACGAAAATTGAAGAAGTTCGGTCGTCCGGACCGCCAACAAAACAATAAGACTGTCTGTATGGGCGGTCTTTTTTTTGTATCTTGCATTTTTTAATCAATCGTTATGATTTTAGTTACCGGTGGTACCGGTTTGACCGGCTCTCATTTATTGCTTTACCTGTCTCGTAAAGGCGAGAGAGTTAAAGCTATATATAGAACCAAACAGAGCTTGAACAAAACAAAAAGTCTGTTTAAATATTATAGTGTCGAACCGGATAAGTTGTGGCAGCAAATTGATTGGGTACAAGCGGATATTACGGAAATTACCTCTCTTGAACCGGTTTTTGACGGGGTTACTCAAGTTTATCATACGGCAGCAAAAGTATCTTTTAAGCCGCGAGATAAGGAAATTTTGATGCAAACCAACGTAGAAGGTACTGCAAATTTATTGCATTTGTCCATCGAAAATAAGATTCAAAAATTTTTACACGTCAGTTCTATTGCGTCATTAGGTACTTATGAAAATCCTATCACCGAGAAAACACATTGGAATTGGAAAGAAAAACACAGCGATTATGCCGTCAGCAAATATTTGAGCGAAATGGAAGTTTGGCGTGCCGGACAAGAAGGTTTGCAAGTGGTAATCATCAATCCGTCGGTAATTTTAGGAGCGCATTTTAGGGATAATGGCATAGGAAAAATCATCACAAAAGTAAATAACGGTATGCGGTTTTATCCACCCGGAGGCAACGGCTTTGTCGATGTATGGGATGTCGTTAGGATTATGACTGCATTGATGAATAAAAATGTTGCGAATCAGTCATTTATCATATCTGGTTATGATAAAACCTATAAAGAACTACTCTCTGCCATGGCAATTTCTTCAGGTAAAGAATCTCCAAAACACAAGTTACCTCGTTTTATGGCAGAAATTGTTTATTGGACAGGCAAAATATTCGGAAAAGCTTTTTCCAAATCTATGCTAAACACTTTGTTTCAACACCCGCATTATTCATCGCAAAAAATCATTGACGAATTGGATTACGTGTTTATTCCTTTTCAAGCCAGTATTCAAAATTTGATAGAACAATACCAAAAAGTTTATAGAAAATGAGCCACTTATATCCTTCCAAAATACCCTTTTGGGTCAAGTGGATTTTTCCGAGATTGATTTATAATTATCCGGACGACAACAAAACCGTTTATTTGAGTTTTGACGATGGTCCTACACCGGAAGTAACGCCTTGGGTTTTAGATGTGTTGAAACGGGAGCAGGTCAAAGCTGTTTTTTTTTGCGTAGGTCATCAAATTGAAAAACACCCTGATATTTTCAAGCAAATCATAGCAGCAGGACACCGGATAGGCAACCATACATACCAGCACGAAAACGGCTGGCAGACTTCTACCGTAAAATATGTAGAAAGCCTAAAACAAACAGAACAAATAATAAACCAATACACTACTTCGTCAAAATACTTTAGACCGCCATACGGACGGATTACGCCCAAACAAATAAAACTTTTGCAACAGGCAGATTATAAAATTATCATGTGGTCGCTGCTTTCGGGAGATTTTTCAAGCAAATTAGACCCTGTTCAAGCTCTTGCCTATTTAAAAAGACATTCTCGTCCGGGAGATATTGTGGTTTTTCATGATAGCCGAAAAGCTTTTGAAAAAACTAAAACCATTTTACCGGAATATATTGCAGATTTAAAAAATCGTGGTTTTATTTTTCAAAGTTTATAGAAGAATTTTGTAAGTCTTACATCACAGACTTTTCCAACAAGGATAGTAATTTGCGGTCATTACCACCGCCATACGAAGGTTTTCCGTAAATTTCAAGTTTCTTGGACGTTAAAAACAATCTGCTGTTCGAGCAAAACAAAAGTTTTTTATGAAAGCTAAAATATACAATCAAATGAATAGTTATTTTGGAAACAAAAGGGTCTTGCGAGTTCAGATTGTTTAGGGAGAGAAACGTAAGAAATTAGGAAAAGTTTCGTAAGGCTAGACTTTTTTGTTACTTTTTTGGGCAATGCAAAAAAGTAATGAATTTAATAAATACAACTTTACGGTGTCTCAGTGCGGAAAACGGGAAAAAAGACAAATAACGTATGAAATAACAGAAAAAAATCTGAAATTGCACCTCACAAATCTCAAGCCTGAAATCAAATTTTCCACGTATGGAATCGCTTTTTACAGCCGGATTTTTTAGCATGTTGCAAGCTCTGTTGCGGATATTTGCCATTATTGTCTTTGCCGGATTTTTGGTCAAACGACAAATTATCAACAAAACACAAATTGACGCTTTATCCAAATTGACAGTCATTGTATTGCTTCCGGCTTTGGTTTTCAGTCATACACTGCAATATTTTGATCCGCATCAATTGTCATACTGGTGGCTTTTACCCTTATTGGGAATTGCGTTAAGTTTGTTGGGATTGTTGTTGGCTTTTGTTGTATTTATGCCCCAGCCGCTTGCATACAAAGATTTGATGGCTGTGGCGTCTATGCAAAATGCCGGTTATCTGGTGTTACCCATTGGCAAAATCTTATATCCGCAACATTTTACGGAATTTTCATTATTGACTTTTTTGTTTATTTTGGGTTACAATCCTTTGTTGTGGTCGCTAGGTAAATATTTGATTACAGCCGGATTTATCAACGATGACAAATTCAATTTTAAACAATTCATCACCCCGCCGGCAGTAGCAAACATTGTTTCTTTGCTATTGGTTTTATTAGGTTGGCAACATATTTTTCCGAATATAGTCGTAGATTCGGTTGATTTTTTAGGACAAGCGGCAATTCCTGTGGCAACTTTTGTTTTGGGTGCAACTTTGGGCAGTATTTCTTTTAAAAGTTTACCGTCTTTCAAAGATATTTTCAGAGTGATGACGATAAAATATTTATTAATTCCGGCTGTTGTTTTTTGGTTGTTATGGATATTAAATCTTGCAAACGATTATCCGCTTTTATCAGATTTTTTAATCATTCAGGCAGCAGCAGCACCGGCTACGGCATTAATCTTACAAGTCAGAGCTTACGGTGGCAACAGCCAAAAAACAGGCTCTATGATGTTGATTGCTTATGTCATGTGCTTGGTGGCGTTACCTTTTTGGATTGCATTGTGGCATAGTTTGAAGGTTTAAAAGTGATAATTATTTTATACGATAAATATCTATTAAACCTTCTGGAGTATCAAAAGTGATATTATTGTTTTCTCTATCCACTTTGTCTATAAAATGATCAGAAACAGGAATGAGAATTTCATTTTCCTTGTCATCTATAATGATAAAAAATGCTTGTGGTGCATTATCGTTTATAGCTTGTATTTTACCTAAAACACCCAAATTTTTATCTATTGCGTCAAAACCCAGTACTTCGTGAAAGTAAAATTTATTGCCTGTGAGTTCGGGCAAACTCTCAAGAGGCAAATAAATAGATTTACCTATTAGCGCTTCCGCATCGTCAATATTATTGACATCGTCAAAATTAAGACGTAGTATTGATGATTTGTGAAGAACGGAATTATTTAAAAAAAACGGCACCAATTTTCCTTTAATCTCAAGAAAAATTGATGCCATTCCTTCGTAAGTTTCGGGTTCATCGGTATCAATTTTGGCTAAAAGTTCTCCTTTTAAGCCGTATTTTTTTACGATTTTACCCAAATAATAAGCCTTTTCTTTTTTCATTGTAATGAAACAAACTGCTTATTCATCGGTTTTTTCTTCCGGTTTGTCTTTATTTTCTTCCGGTTTAACCGTTCCGGCGGCTTCTTCAATAGTTTGTTCGGATTTTAAAGCTTCTTCAACGACATCAACGGGTTCGTTGGCTGCATCACTTGTTGCTTCTTCACTTTTTTCAGCTTCTGCAACAATTTCGGCATTAGCAGCTTTCTGAGCAGCTATACGCGCTTGATTCACAGCTTTTTCTTTTTCCAATCTTTCGGCTTTTTCTTTAGCTTTTTGTGCTGCTACTTCTTCTTCGTGAGCTTTAATTTTAGCTTCTTTTTCGCTTAACCAAGCTTGGAATCTTTTTTCGGCTTCTTCTTCATTGAAAGCACCTTTTTTAACTCCAACCAACAAATGTTTTTTGAGCATTGCACCTTTATATTTCAAGATAGCACGAGCCGTATTGGTAGGCTGCGCTCCGTTGAACAGCCATTCAACGGCACGATCAATGTTTAAATTGATAATGGCCGGCACTTTGGTCGGATCATATGTGCCGAGTTTCTCTAAAAATTTACCGTCTCGTTTAGCACGCGAATCCGCGGCTACAATCCAATAAAATGGTTTTCCTTTTTTTCCGTGTCTTTGTAATCTGATTTTTACAGGCATAACTGTTTGATTTTATGGGGTTCCCGACCCCGGTTATTTTAATCTTTTTTCGGACGGCAAATATACAATATTTTTTTTTAATGATTTCAGATTTTCGGTTTGCAATTCGATTTTAGATTTTTACAGATTACCTAACACTTCTAATTTCTAATTTGATAAATTGAAAAGTAGGACATTGAGTAGTCTCGATGAAAATAGGGATTGTATCGAAATAACCGGATTTGGAAATATGGCGTTGAGTAATGTTTTAACTAATAATTCACTATTTATTCGTGTATTTATCGCTTTTATTTCTATTTATGTATTATTAAATTGAGATTTTGTTGATGTAACAATATACATTATTAGTTAATAAACCCGCTCAGTTTATTAATATAAAATGCATTTTTTGCAAAAAACGAAAAATTATTTGTATATTTGCAAAAAAATTAACAGAAATAAACAGTTATGAGTATGTATCAAGAATTTAAGAAATTCATCATGGGTGGCAACGTCATTGAGTTTGCTGTTGCGGTTATTATGGCAGGCGCCATTGGTTTAGTCGTCAAAGGTTTTGTCAGTATGATTGTTATGCCTGTTGTGAGTCATTTCACCGGAGGCGTTAGTTTCAAAGAATGGAAAATCGTTCTGGATGAAGCAGTACTTGATGCTGCCGGTAAAGTTGCCAAACCGGAAAATGCTATTATGTATGGGCAATGGATTGATACCATTATTAATTTATTGATTGTCGGATTGGTAATGTTTTTGATTGTAAAGGCATACAATAATATGAAGAAGAAAGAAGAAGAAGCGCCGGCTGAACCGCCCAAACCTTCTAACGAAGAAATCCTTTTAACGGAGATCCGAGACTTATTGAAAAAATAGGTCCCCATCTTACATTGAGTGCGTCAAATTTTGACGCACTTTTTTTTTTACAGAAAAAAATACAATCCAAAAATGCAGCCTAATTACGCTTGAAGTATTAAAATGTGTTAAGCCGTACCTTTACTAGCAACTTGCTACATACTACTTTTTAACATCTCATAAGTTTCATCTATATAAATGTAAAAATCATTGGAATGCGGTTTACCGTTGGGGAAGAAATCTCTTTTTTTGCCTAAGCGGACAATTATCAAATGGTCTTCGGGAATAATAATCACATATTGTCCCAAAACGCCACGCATATAGGCAATTTTTTTACCTTTATAATCGCTCAACCACCATGAATAGCCGTAGTAGGGTGAAGATATTAAACGGGGGGATAATGATTTTTTAACATAAGCCGTATCTAAGATTTGATTGCCGTTCCAGTTGCCTAAATGTTCGTATAGTTTACCGAAACGCGCAAAATCACGGGCATTGGAATTGATACAACAAAAAGCTTTTTCTGTTTGTCCCTTTCCGTCCAGGGTCCAAAAGGCATATTTGCGAGCGCCCATAGGTTGCCAAAAACTTTTTGACATATATTCAGACAAACTCATACCTGTAGCTTTAGCTATAATCATGCCCATTAATTGGGTATCACCGCTTAAGTAATTGAACTTTTGTCCGGGTTTGTTATCAATGCGAACTTTGTTGAGCATCAAACTGCTTAAATCCTCACTAAAATAGGCTTCGGTGGTAATGTGAAACGGATTGTAATAATCTTCAATCCAGTTAGATCCGCTACTCATAGAGGCTATATCGGCAATGGTTACTTCTTGTGCATATTTGCCTTTTAAGTCCGGTAAATATTTTACCACTTTATCAGACATTTTTATATAACCGTCTTTAATAGCTTTGCCCAAAAGTGCTTCGGTCATACTTTTTGCCATTGAAAACGAATTGGATAGGCTATCTTTGTTGTAGCCTTCATAATAATTTTCACTCAACAAACTGTCGTTCTTGATAATCAAAAAAGCGACAGTTTTCATTTTATGGTGTTCGTCGAGTAGTCTTTGAGTGGGATTAATTTGGTTGTATCGTGTATGTTTAGGCCAGTGCCAAACATTATTTGGGTCATTATTTATTTTTCTGGTAGGAAAAAAACGAAAGTCATCTATAAAAGAGGTGATATGTCCATTTCCGTAAACTATTTTGGCGGCTTTGAAAATATAATCATATCCGGTCAAATATAAAATAAATACAAAGAATGCTAATATCAAAGTAAAATAACCAATAATTTTCTTAAGTTTTTGCATTTTATTATTTTTAATAATGCAAATTTAAGGTTTTTTTTAATAGTAATAAATAATTTGAAATAATGGCGTTTTTTATTAATTATTTTTGAACATCGTTTGCGAGAAAGATAATTTTCGTCCGATATTATACTGTTTTAGTAGAATCAATAGTATTGATATCAACGACAAGATTGAGAAATCAAATAGATTTCCGGCAAAAATATCCCCTCAAAATAATTGTATAATAAATCAAAGACTGGTCGCACTATAAATATATTCTGCCACAGATTTTATTTGGGCATCTTTAAACGGCATTTTGGGCATATCTGTAAAATTCTCGATACCGTCTCTGTATATGGCATTTTTCTTATTCGGATTTTTGACAAAAGCCGATACCGCTTTGACAAAAGCATCTTTTGTAGTATATTTTTTTAAATATGTTGCTTTTATTTTGGTCATATCAGGCGCAATCAATTCTTCTTTGGTATGACAAAAACCGCATTGATTTTTATAAAATTCCTTGCCGGATTGTTGAAATATTTCATTTATTGTTATTCGTTGATAGGTTTGCGATTTTGAAAACCGGCTAATACCGTTAAACAAAGTTAAAAGTAAAATAACAGAAATGCTGAATAATTTTGAATTCATCATAATTAATTTTTGTTTGTATATAAAAATAATATTTGTGTTATCAATTTACAAAAATACAAAAAAACACTTTATTTGATAAAAAAATACAGATGTTTAAAACGAAATAATGCGATTTTAACATGTATTTTGAAATTTTGTTATTTTTTGTTCAAAATTATATAAAATAAAAAATTTTTTAACGTGAAGCTGTGCAATATTTAAAATGTTTTAGTTATTATTTTTTAATATTGTCTTGATATAATCCGCAACTCTAAAACTATTGGCATAAATAGTCCAAGTAAATGTTAGGCTGCCACCGGTTGGCATAAAACTAGCGTCTGTAACAAACAAATTTTCGACTTCGTGTGCTTGACAATATTTGTTCAAAACGGTTTTTTGCGGGTTATTACCAAACCGGCAACCACCGGCTTGCAAGTTGTTTGGTGGTGTGCCACTGATAGACGCATATATATTGTGTGCGCCCATTTTAGATAGAATTTGCTTAGATTTATCTGCAATTATTTCTCCTACCATTAAATCGTGCGGGTGATTACCGGTGCGAATTTTAGCAACGGGGTCGCCCCACTTATCTTTTACTTTTGATGACAAACTTACAAAACAATTGTCGGTAGGAAGCCAATCGACAAAAATTTCAAATTTGAGTTTGCGGATTCCGGTAAAATACCGGTACAAATGTTGTTTTAATTCTGTTCCCCAGCGCAATTTTCCGGCATTATCCCATTTTTCTCTGATAGCTTTAGATACGGGATTGGCATGTTCAAATAAAAAATCTACGGTGCCTCCCTTTATTTTTTTTCCGGTTTTAGGGTGTCTCAACTCATAAAAATCTTGGATGGTGCGATTGACAAATACACCGGGTTTTGCCAGTTCTTTTGCCAATTCTGCATCTAATTCATCATAATAAAAATCGCCCCCGCCGACACCACCGGCAGAAAAAATCAGATTTTTTCCGACTTGTCCGTTGTTGTTTGCCAAACCATCCGGAAATTCTTTATTGCGACTCATCAGCAACAAACGTGAGGTTTCAACTGCTTGTGCCGCTACTACAAAAATTTTGGCTTCTATTGATTTTTTTTGTCCGAAGAGGTCGTAATACCAAGCTTTTTTTATGCGATAATTACCATTGGTTTCCAGATAAAAAACTTTGGCGTTGGGCATGACGGCACAATTACCGGTTTTGAGGGCATCGTGTATCAGAGCCACACGCGAACTGCCCTTGGCATCGGAAGAACAGCCGTAACTGCCGCAAAAATTGGAATAATAACAAGCCTTACGCTCGTCTTTTTGTTGTGATAAAATAGCTCTCGCCTGCGGGATACTTTGTATATTTAGCTTGCCTGCGGCTTCATCGATCCATGATGATACGATATTTTCTGCCAAAGGCGGATACGGATAATCGGGGGTAGAGCGCGGCGACATAAATTTGTGTGGGACAATTTTGCCCGATATTCCTACCAAACGTTCTACTTTTTCGTAGTACGGTTCCAAATCATCATAACTGATAGGCCAGTCGGCTATATTAGCTCCGGGTATTTCGCCGTAAGTAGATAAAAGTTTGAAATCGACCGGCTTGAGACGAGAAAAATAACCACTCATAAAGTTAGTAGAGCCGCCTACGCAATTGCCATTCCAAAAATTTCTACCTGTGTCGTAGGTCGATTTAGCCTCCCATTCGTTATATTCATTCAAATCTTCGATGACCTGCGGCTCATCTTTAAGATTAGGGGTATAAACACTACGACGTGTAGCGACCATTTCATCTTTACTGAAATCTCCGGTACGATACCATGGACCTTTTTCCAAAACCATAACTTTGAAACCGGCTTTGGACAATTCGTAAATAACCGGTCCGGCACCGGCACCGCTTCCTACAATACAAACATCGTATTTTTCTTTTTTTGACATTTTATAACTGATCTAAACCGGTGATGATTATTTGTTCTTTTTTTCGTTTCAAAATTTCCGGATAAGCTATATCCAACATAGGACGAGGCTGTCCTGCTTGATGGTGTAACCATTGCCAACCGGCTTGATTTGTGTTGATATGATATATAGGGTCTAATAACAACGATTCAAATATCAAAGTCAGCAATTTGGATAACCAAGATTCGCCCCAAGACGTTTTTAAAATTTTATTTATTATTGTTATTTGTTTTGTATTATTTAAAGACATAAAAGGCTTTTTATAAATTTTCTGTGAAGTTTGATCAAGCCACCCGATACCCTTTATAAGGTATTTTTGTTCGTCCGGGTCTATTAACGGGTCTGTTAAGTAATAATTGATTTGATATTCGGTATTAATCGATACAATATCGGGACTTTGATTTGTTTTCGGAAAGAGGATGTTTAAGACTCTATGTAAAATTTGTTGTTGAGCATTTGATAATGTTTCTGCAAAAGGTGATATAGATTTAGATTGTTGACAGCTAAACAAAAGAGAGGTTTGCCACAGAATAGTTGCAGCACCGATTCCTTTGATAAAATGTCTTCTGTTAAATTCCGGTTTGTTCACATTTACAAATTTAATAAAAAAACCACCTGCAAAATACAGGTGGCTTAAATATTATCAATAAGTATTTTTCTTATTTACCGCATTTACCTTCTTCGCTTTTTCCTTCTCCGCATTTACCGGATTCTTTCATAGAAGCCGTATAAGCCGTAAATTCTTCTTTAGAAGTAAATCCGTCTTTATCGGTATCCATTTTAGCAAACATGGCATCATGTCCTTTTGCAAATTCATCAGGATCAACGCCACCGTCTTTGTTGGCATCAAATTGATCAGCCATTTTGCACTCGTCTTTTGTCAATTTGCCGTCTTTGTTAGCGTCTTTTTTTTCAAATTCACCTTTGGTATGAGCAGCAAATTCTTCTTTACTGATTTTACCGTCTTTATCAGCATCCATTTCAGCAAAATGATCTACATTGGTTCCTTCGGCTTTTTCAGCAGGTTGTTCAGCCGGTTGTTCTTCCGTTGTTTGTTCAGCCGGTTGTTCGGTTTGTTCAACTGTTGCTTCTTTATTTGCATTCTCATCTCCTCCACAAGAAGATAAGAAAACAAATCCCGTTAATAAGAACGCCATAAAGGCAATTTGTGTAAAACTTACTTTTTTCATAGTTTAAATTTTAATTGTTTGTAATAGATTTAATTGTTCAATAATTATTCATAATTATTATAATAGAACGCATCTGTTCTAATTTTATTATAAAATCAATAAAATTATGCTAAAATTATGCATATCTGCACTTATTATTTTTTCGTCAAATCAAAACATAAAGGGCTAGAAGTCTTTATTTTGTTTGTGTATGTTAAATTTTTTTCTTAAAATTGCACGAATAAAGTTTATAAAAAATAAAATCATGAAAAAAATTTTAAGCATAGCCATACTTTTTATTGCGATAACCGGATACAGTCAAAAAATGTCGCAACAATTTAATGTAAATGATTACGCAAAAAAACAAACGGAAATGATTCAATCCGCTTTAAATTTGGATCAAGCAACAGCTGATAAAGTTTTCAAGCAAAATCTTTATAAAGCTCATGCCATTCAAAAAAGAATTGTTTTGGCTGAAAACAGAGGACAAACCGATGGTAAAACCTTAAAAGAAGTCATAAAAGAAGTTGAAAAAGAAGCTGAAAAAGGTTCGGGATATCAAACGTTTATGAAAGGTATTCTGGGAGACAAATATGATTCTTTTCTTTCAAAGTTTTACAAATAACTTGTCCGGAAACCGACCAAGTAATAGAAAATCAAAAACATATAATATTTATAAATAAAGCCCGACTGTTTCGGGCTTTGTTTATTGTTTAAAAGCAAATATTAATTCTTTATATTCAAATATTTACCGTAATAATGTGTTTATTTTTTATTAAATGCAAGTTCTAAAAATCGTTTGAGCATTCCGGCGCGTTCATACAATTCCTCTTCAATGGCTTTTTGCAACATATTTTCAATTTCTTTTTTAGAATAATTCACTTTTCTTTTTTTAAACAATTCTATTGTAAGTTTTTCCAATTCACTTAATTCCGATGTTTCATCATCTTTAATATTTTCATCAAAATTTAATGCCGGCTCGAGTATTTCATCGATTTCCTTTAAGATTTTTTCCAAATCTTCGGACATTTGTTGTTCGATTTCTTGTTTTTGTTGTTGACGAGCAGAATCACCGGGGAGAAAAATGCCGGCTTCTTCCAATATTTCGCTTTCACAAAATATAGGTGCATCAAAACGAACAGCAAGTGCAACGGCATCTGATGTACGGGAATCAATGGCTCTTTCAATACCTTCCTTTTCAGTTACTAACATGGCGTAAAAGATGCCTTGATCAAATTTGTTGATAATGACTTTTTTCAGTTTTACGTCATAAGACAACATTAAACTCTTCATCAAATCGTGTGTCAAAGGACGTTGCGGAACGATATCTTTTTCCAATCCGATAGTAATGGAATGCGCTTCCATCCCACCGATAACAATCGGTAACTTTTTATCCGTAACAGGCTCCTTTAAAAACAAAACATAAGCTCCCGTTTGGGTCTCACTGTACTGAATACGATCTACTTTTAATTCTACTAAACTCATGCTTGTTTTATCAGTTAATTTATCTCACTCAAATAATGTAACGAATATACAAAAATTATTTATAAAAATTCATTTCGTCCAAATATTTATATACCTCCGGCGACAACATAGGTCTAACGTTTTTCCTATTCTTAATGTCTGTTCTGATTTGAGTTGCAGATAATTCGATAATTGGAGCTTTTATATGATTTATCGCCGGGTGTTTTTTTATAAAATCAGGTATCGTTTTTTGATGGATACGCGGATATACGTATATTTTGTAATAGGTCAATATGGCTTCGTAATTTTTCCATTTCGGTAAACTTGCCAAATTATCTTCGCCCATTAACAACACAAATTGTTTATCCGGATATATTTCTTGCAAAACACTTAACGTATTGATAGTGTAGTTAGGTTGCGGCAAATCAAATTCGATATTTGAGGCTTTCATTTTCCGGTAATTTTCAGTTGCCAGACGTACCATGGTCAATCGTTGAAAATCACTGAGCAACGAGGTTTTCTTTTTATGCGGATTATGTGGCGTAACGACAAACCAAACTTCATCTATATCAGTATGTTCTACGATATGATTGGCAATGATCAAATGCCCGATATGTACGGGATTAAAACTACCGAAAAATAAACCGGTTTTTTGCATTTATTTTGCTTTTCACTTTGTGGCTTTTTCTTTTTCCAATACTTTGACCGCTTCACTGATATAAGGATCTTTTTTTATGGCTTTTATCCATTTTTCTCGCTTGGCTTTAAAAATCGTATCTTTTTCTTTAGCTTTCAAATCAACCGACAAAGACCGAATCTCAAAACCGGATTCAAACTTGGTCAAACTATCAAATTTTTTGCTGATTGCTTCATCTTTTTTGATGTCGTCTATATAATTATCAAGTTTCAAATAGATGGTGTTATCCTTTTTATTATCGGCTATCCAGCGAGCTTTTTCTTTTATGTGTCGAAACAATGCCGTCGTATCTATCCGTTGTTGTTCAAGCTCTATAATTTGCGATTTGTGTACTATATCATAAGTTTTGTAACGGGCTTTATCAATTTTATCCCAAGGCAAAGCCGTTGGTTCGTCTTTTTCACGTACATCCAAATACATATAAGTATCCGGAATCATAATATCCGGAGTAACTCCTTTGCGTTGAGTTGATTCGCCTGTTATACGATAAAACTTTTTGGTGGTCCATTTCAATGCACCCAAATCGCCGTAATCATTACCCATAATTCTGTTTAAACTGATTAAATTTTGAACGGTTCCTTTGCCGTAAGATGTACTGCCTATTATGATAGCCCGATTGTAATCTTGCAGAGCAGCAGCCAAAATTTCGGATGCCGATGCGGACAATTCGTTGATTAATACCACCACTTTGCCGTTATAAACCGTGTTTTTATCTTCGTCTTTCAAGACATCTACTTTATCCTTTTTGTCGCGGACTTGCACAACAGGTCCTCTACTGATAAAATATCCGGCAATATCTATAACGGTTGATAACGAGCCACCACCGTTATTGCGTAGGTCCAACACAATACCACCGACTTTTTCCGCTTTCAGTTTTAGTAATTCTTTTTTGATGTCGGAAGCGGCGCTACGTTGTTCTTTGTCTTTAAAATTGATATAAAATTTTGGTAAATATATATAACCGAAAATTTCATCTTTGTCTTTTATCAACAATGATTTGGCAAAAGTTTCTTCCAGCTCAACACGGTCACGAGTAATAGGAATGGTTTCAATACTACCGTCCACACGCTTAACAATCAATTTAACGACTGTAGCCTTGGGCCCTTTTATTAATTTTACGACTTTTGACAAACGCATACCCATAATATCTACCGGCTCGTCATCTCCTTGTCCCACTTTTTGTATAAGATCACCTACTTTGAGTTTGCCGTCTTTCCAAGCGGGACCACCCACTATTATTTCTACAATTTTGACATAATCTCCGTCTTTTTGCAAACGCGCACCTATCCCCTCAAACGAACCTGACATACCCATATCAAAACGTTCTTTGCCTTGCGGACTAAAATAATTGGTATGGGGATCATTTTGCATGGCTATGGCATTTACATACATAGAAAAATAATCCATTTCTTCCATATCCTTTAAAGCATCGGTATAAATTTTTATGGATTTCTTTGTCGCTTTTAAGGCTTCTTGTTCCAATTCTTTTTTTGATTTCGGTTTATAAGTGCTGTCTTTCTTTTGCTTTTGTTCCTGTTCTTTTATCTTATCATACAAACGGGATAAAGTGTTGAATTTTAAATACTTACGCCACCTGTCTTTGAGTTCGGTTTTTGTTTTGGCCGGTTTTATGGTTTTGTAATCGATGTTTAGTGTCTCGTCTATATCAAAATTAAAACCTTTGTCGAGAATTTTATCGATATAATCAAGCGTTTCTGATTGTCGTTTTTGTATTAAATCGTAAACTTTTTTATAAAAATACGTTTTTCCTTCGCGTATTTCATTGTCTATAGAATCTTTATAGGCTGATAATAAATCAATATCGGTTTGTAATAAATATCTTTTAGACGGATCAATATTGTCAATAAATTCTTTAAAAACTTTTTCTGAAAAATCATTATTTACAGTAGCCGGGTGATAGTGTGCGTATTCAATAATACTTTTTATACCTGTTATAATCGCCGACTCTTTGTCATCCGCCGTTTGATGTTGTCTAAATGCTACAATAACACCTGCCAATGCAAGGATAACAAGTAAGATTTTATAATTTTTTTTCATATAGTTAATCATTTTTTTCATTGTAAATTGGTTTGTGAAAAAACTATGCCGAAAGTGTTTGGTTATTTGCCGTGCGACTTCATCCTCTCTTATTAATCATAAAAAATAATAGACAAAACCAAAAGTCATAATTTTGATACCGATAGTTTTTTCGTCTAGTATAACGTTGTTTTCAATCAAATTATTTAATGCATAATAAAAGTTAAAATTCCAAGTGCCGTATCCGGCAGAAATATTGAGACCGTATTGCCATTTACGAATTATTTTAATGTCTTTGTAAGTAATATCAACTTGTTTTGTAACATAATTGGCTTTTGTTTTATATACATATGAGGTTGTTATGCCGGCGTATAATCGCCAAAATTTATATATATCGGGCGTACTGCCTCGCCAACGCAGCTCAAAAGGAATATCAATTTTGTTTATAGAAAACGAATTGCTTTTGTAGCTGACATTATTCAAAATGGTATATGAAATCTCACCTGTTTGTTCATCGACTTGAACTCTTAAATTTTGAAAATACGTATCCCACGACAAACCCAGTCCCAAACCAATACCGAGATTACGACCTTCGTTCAGCGGTATATCTCTGATAAATCCGAATTTGATACGATTGGAAAATCCGTTTTGTTTCATATCGTCCGGCAAATTTTTCAATACGATATATGAAATCCCAAAATATAATTGATCTTCGAGATAGTGCGAATCGGGCTTGTATAATGAATCAACCGGCATGTTTTGTTGGGCAAAGCCTGCAATTGTAAAATATAACAATAAATTGAAAAGTAACTGTTTCATCAGTTTGAAATAATTTTGGCTGTAAATTTACGACAATTCTTTTTTTAACAATGTTTTTTTCTGATTCTGTCGTCTTTTACGCATTTGATTTATATTGTAATAGCCGATTATATTTTGATATGCACGGCAATACTATATGTTCTGCCCCAACCGAAAAAAACGCGGTTTGCCGTATCTACTCCATGCCATAAACTGCTGCCGGATTGCGGAAAAATATTGGTGGCGGATTCTGAAATATAGGTTTTGTCGAATAAGTTTTCAATATTAAATGCCAGATTGATTTTACCTAATGTATTAATCTTAAACCGGTAATTGATACCCGCATTGACCAAGCTATATGCCGGTAATTTTAAGGAGCCTTGATGCTGAGGATCTGAAAAACTGCCGACATCAATTTTGGCATACAATTTATCAAAATACTGTTGTAACAGATAAAATCTCAAATGCCGGTTCCAACGATAAGCTATTTTGATAGCGGCAGAAACCTGCGCTGCATCACCGACTTTTACGCCGTCTAAATAATAGTTCTTAACCGCCACTTGTTGTTGTTGAAAGTTATAAAGCGGCACCTTATTGACATTGCCTTTATAAGACCAATCACCTATGGAAAGCATTTGATAAATAGACAACCGGTTATATTTCAATCGGTTAACCCATTCCACGCCTTTGTGTATTTCTTGTATATTTTTTAGCGTTCCGCTCACCTGTTGGTTGTTGATATAATCGCTGAGCGTTTCGTAGCGGTCTTTCCAAATGGTATAATAAACATTCACTTTTGAATACCAATGTTCATTTTGATAAATATAACCGGCTTCCATGGCATAAATTTGTTCGTTTTTCAAATCATCAGCTACCTGATTGCTGCCCCAATTCGGAAAAACGGCATTGTATAACGGTTGCTTGCTAAAATAACCGCCGTTTAGGAAAACATAATGCTGTTTTGCAAAACTATAACCCAAGCCTGTCTTGATGTTTCCGCCCGGAATATATACCCGTTTGGATTTTTGTTGTCCTTCGGGTAAATTAAAATAATCGATGCGTTGAAAGCCCTGATGGGAAAGGGCTGCTTGCAAAAAGCTGTGCCATTGTTTATGTTGATAATTGATTTGTCCGAAAACACCCAACCAATTGATATTTGCTTGATTATAAAACACGATTTTTTGCAACGGGTCTATGCTCTTAAAAGGATTCCAATCATAAGTTGCAGGTACAAAACCTTCGGGTTCGATTAACCGGTTCGGCCGATTGACATCAGAATTATCTAAATAGCCGTCAGCCCCTAATACATCATTGACCGTCAAAGTGTTTTTGCCATAAGTCGTTCGTAAATCCAAACCTATAGAAGCTGAAAGGGCTTGGTTATAAGTATATTTTAAGTTAAATAGACCGCCATACCAAGCATGATTGTTCATAAAGGCATAGCGTGTCATACCATTATCTATTTTGTTGATGTATTTGTCGTTAGTATCCGGCGTTCTATCAGGTCCAAAGTCCGGCTCATGACCACCTTGATTCCAATTGTAAATATCATCAAAGCGGACTTGACCGCTCATGTTCGTATAAACCGGATCATTGGGATAGTGGTAATTGATTGCCCCAATGGCACCGGTGCCACCCCCACGACCAAACATACCATATATGACGCTACTTAATTGCAATCGGTCGTTGAGAAACCAATCCCAGTTTAAGGACATGATGGGTTTGTGAAAATAATTTTTAGACCATGAATAGGGCTTCCCGTTTAAATAACCCCACTCGCTGTTGTATTTGATATTGGGGCTTGAACCGGAACTATAATGCAAATAATCCGCTAACTTTGGCGCATAATTTCTTTGATAATGTTCTTGCGGACCCCCGATGACATTAAACATGATTTGGTGTTTTTGGTTCGGACTCATATAGCCCAAATTAAAATAATAGGTATAGCCGTCCACACCGGTCATATCGACATAGCCCTTGCCTTTAATGCGTCCTATCTGCATAGAAGCGGATAAGCCGTTTGATAGAATACCCGTGTTGTAAGCAGCAGTTATTTTATGTAAGCCGTAATTGGTAAAACTGTAATCTACTTCTCCACCTTTTTGCTTGGCTGCCGATTGGGTTAAGATATTAATGGTGCCACCAACAGACGGAATAGCCAATTTAGATGCCCCCATGCCGGGTTGCAATTGTGCCGTATTGCTGATTTGCGGCAGGTTGAGCCAGTTGCTCCAATACACCCAACCGGTTTGCATATCATTGACCGGCACGCCGTTAATTAATACGGCAATATTGCGCTGACTAAAGCCGCGAATATTAATACGGCTGTCACCAATACCCCCACCGGATTTGGTCGCATAAACCGACGGCGCTTGATTCAGTATTTCCGGTAAATCTTTATCGGTTGCCTCATCTATGATGTCTATTTTTTTGAGTGTCGTAGCGGCTACGGGGTTTTTATTGTCAGTGATAAAATCAGTGATATTGGAAAGAATGATAGGGTTGAGCTGTTCCGGTTTGGGGTCGAGATATATAATGCCTATATCCATACTTTTTTTGATACCGGTTGTAATACTGATATCTTTGGGTAGGTAATTTTCTTTTTCAAGATGTATCACAAAACTGCCTTGCGGTAATTTTATGATGAACATGCCATCGGTATTTGTATAGGTTTTAAGATTACTTTTTGACACAATAATCTGCACATCTCTTATGGGTTTACTGGTATCAATTTTGTAAACAGCGCCTTTTACGACAGTTTGTCCGGTAGAAATTCCGGTAAACATTATACTTATTAACAATAGAAATAAGCTATAAATTCTCATGTTTGTTTTATTTGTGTTTTGCCATGCAAAAATACAGAAGCTATTAATGTATTGCTATAAATAAAATGTTAAAAAAACACCTATCAGAATATTAAAAAAGCCCCGCGAGTGCAGGGCTTTTGTTAAAAATATGTCTTCTATAAAAAGAAGTTTAAAATTTTAATTTGACACTAAAGTTCCAAGAACGTCCCCAACCGAAGAATACACGGTTGGCAGTATCAATGCCATTGTAAAAAGTTCCGTTAGCTTCATAATCTTCAGGGTGAATATTAGTGTCTGATTCTGAAATATAATGTTTATCAAATAAATTATTAATACTAAATCTGGTAGTAATTTTACCTACTTTTTTAATAGGAAATTTGTAAGTGATACTAGCATCTGTTAAACTATACGCAGGTAATTTAAGTACCCCGTCATTTTCTTCATCTTTGAAATAATAGGCATCAAATTTTGAATATAAATTATCGGCATAGAATTGATTCAAGTCAAAATATAAACCTTTAACAAGATTAACATTGATGCCTAAACGAGAAGTAAATTGAGCTGCGTCTCCAACTTTAACTCCTTTTAAATAGATGTGATCTTGAGTAAATTTGAAATCTGTATCATCATAAGCATTATAAAAATCTACATTGTCGATGTTTTTTCCATAAACCCAATCACCGACAGATACCATTCCGAATAATTTAACAGGACCGTATTTTGCTCTTGATTCAACTTCAACACCTTTATGAATTTCTTGAACACCATATAATCTACCGGTAACTTTTTCATAATGATGACTACCCGGGGGAAGTTCAGCGTAACCTGTTGCAAATTGAAATTTATCATCCCAAATAGTATAATAGCCATTAATATTAACATGCCAATGTTCATTTTTAAAACCATAACCAACTTCTGCTGCAGTAACTTTTTCATTTTTCAAATCTTCTGCTACTTTGTTATCAGAGTAATGAGGAAAAACGGCACGGAACAAAGGTTGTTTGCTGTAATATCCGGCATTTACAAAAACATTGTGATGTTCATTAATATTATAGTTAACACCTCCTTTAATATTGCCACCGTTTAAGCTAATCCAGTCAGATTTTTGAGGTTCATCTTTACCATCGGCATCCACGTCACGAGGCAAATTAAAGTAATCTATTCGTTGGAATTGTTGGTTAGAGAAACCTCCTTGCACAAAAGCAGAGAAAACATCCGTTTTGTATTCCACTTGACCGAAACCGCCTAACCAACGGACATTTCCTTGATTATAATATGCGATTTTTTCTTGTCCTTTGATAT